>JAQVUC010000005.1:0-13293 GCA_028699715.1 Anaerolineaceae bacterium
ACTCGATGACTTGAAAAGAATCAGGGAAGAAGCCCTCAAAAAACAAGAGTTAAAAACAACCTCAGGCAAAACTGAGATTATCGTTGGTATGGGAACCGTCGGGATTGCTGCCGGCGCTCGTGAAACCCTCAAAGCGATCCTGGATTACGTTGACCACAATAATTTGGAGAATATCATCATTCGCCAAACAGGAAATATCGGCATTGATTCTTACGAACCTGTGGTCCAGGTTATTCTGCCTGGTGCTGAAAAAGTTACCTATGGTAGGGTTAATCCTGAAATTGCCAAAGTGATCATGGACGAACATATCGTAAACAAACGAATTGTTGCAGATTACAAAATCGAAGGCTAATTCTAAAACAATACGATTTTTTTTCATATAAACATACGGAAGGATACTTATGGCATTTTATAGATCGACCGTGCTGGTTTCTGTTGACCCCATATGTGTTGAAAAAGGCGCATATGAATTGATTGATTCTCTTCATGATGAATTAATCAAGCAAGGCTTGTTAGATGAAGTCCAGGTTCTTGAGACTCCCCGTCTGGGTGATCCCGAAAAACTCGGACCAGACATCGTGGTTTATCCAGAAGGCACCCACTACACGAACATCACTTATTTCGATGTTCCCCGCCTGGTTGAAGAACATTTCATCAAAGGAAGAATCCTCAAACAATATGCAGCAAAGATGACTGACACGATTGACGAGGAGTTAAGTGCTCCAAGATCAAAAGAGATCAGAGTAGTGCTGCGAAACATTGGCGAAATTGATCCTCGTAACATCGATGATTATTTTGCCAAAGACGGCTATATGGCTTTGGGAAAAGTTCTCACTGAAATGTCTCCGGAGGATGTCATTCAGGAGATCCTGGATGCTAAGCTCAGAGGTAGAGGCGGCGCGGGTTTTCCCGCCGGCTTGAAGTGGAAATTTGCCCGCCAGGCAGAAGGAAACGTCAAGTACATCATCTGCAATGCTGATGAAGGAGACCCTGGGGCTTTCATGAACCGGCGTGTCCTTGAAGGTGACCCGCATTCGGTCCTTGAGGGCATGTGCATTGCTGCCTATGCCATCGGCGCGCAACAAGGTTACGTCTACTGCCGTGCTGAGTACCCTATCGCGGTCAGCACCATGAATCTCGCCATTAAACAAGCTCGCTCCATGGGCTTGGTGGGGAAGAACATCCTCGGCACAAACTTCAACTTTGACCTGGAAATACGCATGGGTGCCGGAGCATTCGTGTGTGGTGAAGAAACCGCATTGATGGCCTCCATCGAAGGCGGACGCGGTGAACCACGCGCGCGACCTCCCTTCCCCGCCAATAAAGGCCTTTGGGGCAAACCGACCAACATCAATAATGTTGAAACTTATGCCAACGTTCCTCAGATCATCCTCAAGGGATCGGAATGGTTTTCCAGTATGGGAACAGAAAAAAGCAAAGGCACCAAAACCTTTGCGCTTGCCGGTGATGTTAAAAATACAGGTTTGATCGAGGTTCCTTTCGGCATCACCTTGCGTGAGATTATCTTTGACGTCGGCGGCGGTATCAAAGGCGATAAAAAATTCAAAGCAGTACAGACCGGCGGTCCCATGGGTGGTTGTCTCCCTGAAAGCCTGCTGGATTTACCAGTTGATTATGAAACCCTCGGTCAGGCTGGATCCATTATGGGTTCCGGCGGTATGATCGTCATGGACGAAGGCACCTGTATGGTGGATATCGCCCGCTTCTTCATGGAATTTACCCAGGACGAATCCTGCGGAAAGTGCGTGCCCTGCCGTGTAGGAACCCATCGCCTGCTCGAGATTCTCGAAAAGATCTGCGCGGGTGAGGGTGAAGAAGGCGATATCGAAGAACTGGAAGAGCTCAGCGATCAAATCAGAAAAAACAGCCTATGTGGTTTAGGTCAAGGAGCCCCCAACCCGGTTGTTTCCACCTTGAAGCACTTTATGGATGAATACAAAGCCCATATTTATGAGAAACGCTGTCCGGCAAAAGTCTGCCGTGCCTTGATCAAATACGAAATATTGGATGGTCTCTGCACCGGCTGCACAGTCTGCGCTCGGAACTGCCCTGTGGGAGCAATTACTGGTGAACGCAAGCAAACCCATGTCATTGATCAGGATATTTGCATCAAATGCGGTATTTGCCACCAGGTTTGCCAATTTGACGCGATCGATATCATTTAATGGGTTTATTTAAGAGGAGAGGCTATGCCATCTGATACTTTAAATAAAGAAGAAAACATTTTAGGGGTCCAGGAGATTGTCAAACGTATTGGTTCTACCCGAGCTGATCTGATCCCTGTACTTCAAGCAATCACCAACCAGTTTGGGTTCATTTCACAAACGGCTATGGAAGAATTATCACAGTTGATGAACCTTCCAACAAAAGAAATTAACTCAGTGGCAACTTTTTACAGGATGCTCTCAACGCAACCGCGTGGAAGACATGTCGTCCAATTTTGCGAAAGTGCCCCTTGCCATGTGGTCGGAGGAAGAGAAGTTTTCGCCGCCCTCAAGCAAGCCCTCGCTCTTGAGCCAGGTCAAACCAGTCCGGATAATAAGTGGACCCTGCTGACCACCAGTTGCCTGGGAGTATGCGGTATTGGACCGGTAATGTTGATCGATACAGACATGTATGGCAATGTTACCCCTGAGCAAGTTAAAGAAATTCTCAGCCGTTACGAATAGGAGATTCTTATGAAAGCAGTTCGATCAATGATCCTGGTGTCAAACGATTCCGAAAGCCTTGTGCGAGGATCTGAAAAAATATTCACCGCTTTCCAGCAGCAATTACAGCAGTACGGACTGACTGAAGAAGTATCCCTTTCGATGGTCGGTGATCTGGGTTACAGCTTTGCCTCACCTTTGGTGCTCATTTATCCTGAGGCTGTTGTTTATGGTCCTATCAAGCCGGATGATGTTCCTTACATCGTTGAAGAGCATTTATACAAAGGACGCATCGTTGAAGAAAAACGAGCCCCGGCACATGAATTATCTGGTCGGGTTGCCTGGCTATCTGCCCGCAAAGGCACTTTACCTGCCGAAAACCGCGTCGTTCTGAAGAACGTCGGTCTGATCGACCCTGAAAGCATTGAAGATTACATCGCTCACGATGGCTACACAGCCCTTGGCATCGCGCTCCAAAAGACGCCTGACGAAGTCATCTCAATCATCAAAGAGTCTGGATTGCAGGGTCGCGGCGGTGCCGGTTTTCCGACCGGGATCAAATGGGGCTTTGTCAACAAGACCTATGGTAATAAGAAATACGTGGTCTGCAACGCCGATGAGAGTGAACCCGGAACTTTTAAAGACCGGGTTGTGCTTGAGGGTGATCCTCACGCCATCATTGAATCTATGCTGATTGCCGCACACGCGGTCGGCGCTGACGAAGGCTACATCTACATTCGTGGTGAGTATCAACTGGCAATCGACCGGGTTGAGACCGCTATTATACAAGCCAAAGAGTACGGTTTTCTTGGTGAAAACATCTTTGGCTCGGATCTGAATTTCAAAATTCACGTCCATGCCGGTGCCGGAGCCTATATTTGCGGCGAAGAAACCGCCCTGATTGAGTCAATTGAAGGTAAACGGGGAGAACCGCGCTCTCGACCTCCCTACCCAACCACCAACGGCTTGTGGGGGAAACCAACCCTGGTCAACAATGTGGAAACTCTAGCTAACATCCCGGCCATCATTCGCAATGGCCCCGAATGGTATCGAAAGCTTGGTACCCCCTCCAGCCCGGGCACTAAAGTCTACACAATTTTAGGCAATGTTAATGTGACCGGCTTGATCGAAGTCCCAATGGGCATCACCCTGCGCGAAGTAGTCTCGATTTATGCCAAGGGAATGAAGTCCGGTAGCTTCAAGTTAGCCCAAACCGGTGGTTCCAGCGGCTCAATCATCCCTGCCAGCTTGCAGGACACGCCCATGGATTTCGAATCCTTCAAAAAAGCCGGCGTTTCGCTGGGTTCCGGCGCCTTGCTGATTTG
Source organism: Anaerolineaceae bacterium (assembly GCA_028699715.1). GTDB lineage: Bacteria > Chloroflexota > Anaerolineae > Anaerolineales > Anaerolineaceae > Mesolinea. The sequence goes on from JAQVUC010000005.1 coordinate 3,995, forward strand.
CAATGATGAGGTCTGCATCGTGGACCTGGCCAAAGTTTTGCTCAATTTCTTTAGAGTGGAATCTTGCGGCAAATGCACCCCCTGCCGCATCGGAACAAAACGGGCTTATGACATCCTGACTGATATCAGCCAGGGCAAAGGCACGCTCGAAAACCTGGAAGAACTTCTGACCCTCAACAAAGAAATGCTTGAGCTTTCGAACTGTGGTCTGGGTCAAACCGCAGGGGTGCCTCTACGGGATATGTTGAATTATTTCCGCGCAGAAGTTGAAGCGCACATCCGTCTTGGGGTTTGCCCCACTGGCGTTTGCCCAATGGGCGGGTAATAAAACTAGAAAACAAGATCAGTTAAACATAAAAAATACTCATAGCCGATGGCACAATCAAAGCGGCTATGAGTATTTTTTTTATCTTACACATCGGCATTCTAAATATTAAGTTAGAATGCCGATTCTTAACTACAAAAGGGTCGTCTGAAAACAACCAGTTATCAGGTTGGGTTTCAGTCCCTTCAATCTATTTTTACCTATTTTGCCGCGAGTGCTTCCTTTTCGGATTTTTTTCCGACCAGGCTCATGAAGCCATAAACTGCCATGATTGAACCAAAAGCGATGGTGCCTAATTTGCCTCCGGCACCTCCAAATGTGGGTGCGCTGTAAACAAAAACAATACCAATGAATAAACCTGCAACGAACATCATCCAAATTTTTGGACTACGCGCCTTGCTGGACATACCTGCAAAGCCGGAACAAATAGCAACTACCGCTAAAGTTCCACCGATCTCTGGAATAATTGGCAAAATCAGCCCACCTAGTAACCCTACAAAACCAGACGCAAGTACAGGACCATGCCCTCTGATGACATTGAAATAGTAGGTTAGCGGCGCGGCGACCAGTGCAACAAGAATTATCATCAAAATTTGTGAAGGTTCATAGACCGGTGCGGCGATGAACTCTCTGCCGAGAATGAGGCTTGTAATGATCGTACTGATAAAAGCAATTGTTCCTAATTTTCCACCAAAACCACCAAATACATAACTGCTGAGGACGTAAATGATACCGGCAATGGCACTAGCGATTGCGACCTCGGAGCGAGTAAACAGAAGCGCGTTGGATGTCATTCCAACAAAGGCACCACAATAAACAGGCACGGCATGCTTTGGTACAAGCAAATAGGCAATAATGGCTATCAGGCTGGCTCCAACCACTGCCCCCAGTTGAAAGTCACGGCAAAAAATACAGGAGAGAACACCGCCGATGAGGACCCCCAAAAATTCATAAACATGCTTGATCAAAGGAAGTTCGTCGTTAAACTTCTTGTCGGCTAAAATGCGTTTCCCCTCAGCAATAATTGTGATAAGTGCGCCTGCCAAAACAATCAATGAGACTATTCCAGCAATCCATTGAGTCTTTAACCCAGTGAAAACTGTCGCGCCAAGCAAGGTTAATACAGTGGCAGAAAGGATGATGAAACCTGTGAACGGAATCCAGCGTTGATATTTTTGCATGCTAAAATTTCTCCTTTGTGAATACTATAAAGTTCTGAATTAACAACCAAAATATTATAGCATGGGAAGGAAAGAATTGAGGTTGTTTTCTCCTCAAAAAGCCCGTTGTTATAAATTTCACCAAATTGACTTAAATTTTTCACTTGAGAATTTTGACAAGAATCTAAGCCTGATTACAGAATTACAAATACGGCAGCTCAATTCAGAACATCGAAAAGAAAAGATCTTTTCGGTAATCAAAGTTGTTGATACTATCTTGACCTTTTTAATCATATTCAAAGAATTTTTTCAGATGGGTAAAATTTCAGCAATAGTACTAAAAAGTAATCGTGATTTTTTGCACAAATCAGTGTACGATAATAGCCCTTTGAGGTAGAATTGGGTAGTTGCTCATATTGGAGGTATGGCTTTTGTTGCTTATGACATTTGACTGTAAAGAACCGGATGCGAAATGGACTTTTATTACAAACCCGAATCTACCTATGAAGTCAAAAATGGTGGCAAGATATAAATTGGCAACCTTAACCAAGAGCATCAAATCGAATTATCTACTTAAAAGGAAGGCAAATGACTAAAATAACCATCAACGGAATTGAAGTTCAATCGGATCCCAAGTGGACCATTCTGAAAGCCGCTGAACACGCCGGTATTACCATTCCAACCCTTTGCTATCATAAAGACCTTTCACCCACAGGCGCTTGCCGCATGTGCCTGGTGAACGTAAAAGGCGCCAGAGGGCTGACAACGGCTTGCACAACCCCTGTTTCAGAAGGCATGGAAGTGGAAACCGAAAATGAGGGTTTGGCTTCTTCTCGCCGATCTGTGCTCAAACTCCTGCTGAGCGTTTATCATGATCAGGGTTACAAGTCCGATGATTCTGATAATGAACTGTTCAAGTGGGCACGCTTCTACGGTCTTGATCCACACCGCTATATGTCCTCCAAAGCCCGCTATGAGATAGATTCCGATCCCAATCCTTTCATTTTTGTGGATCTGAACAAATGTATTCTCTGCACCCGTTGTGTCAGGGCCTGCTCTGAAATTCAGGGTCGCTTTGTCTGGGGCGTATCTGAAAGAGGCTTTGAAGCCCACGTGTCTCCAGGTATGGATGAAGATATGATTGACGCCCGCTGTGAATCCTGCGGTGCTTGTGTTGCCTACTGTCCTACCGGGGCCTTGTCACTGAAACCTACAATCACTGTTCAGCCGGCCGAGAAGAAAGTTACTACCACCTGTGCCTATTGCGGTGTCGGCTGCCAGTTTGACCTTAACGTGATTGATGACAAGGTTGTAAAAGTGACCTCCAATCCGCTGGCGCCCGCCAACGGGATGCACCTCTGTGTCAAAGGCCGCTTTGGTTTCTCTTACATTCATCATGAAGATCGTCTCACCAAACCTTTGGTGCGGGAATACCTCCTCAACGGTACTCAACGGCCTTCAAAATCCGACCGCGGTCAATGGGTCGAAACCGACTGGGATACAGCCCTGGATCTTGTGGCTGAGAAATTAGCCCAGACGCGTGACACATTTGGTCCGGACAGTATTGGAGTCTTATCTTCCGCCAAATGTACCAACGAAGAAAACTACCTGATGAACAAATTTGCCCGTCAGGTGATCGGTACCAACAACGTGGACCACTGTGCCCGGCTCTGCCACGCCAGCACCGTTGCAGGTTTGGCCACAACCCTCGGTTCAGGGGCTATGACCAACTCAATGAAGGATGTTTACGAGTCTGCAAATTCGATCTTTGTAATTGGTTCCAACACCACTGAACAGCACCCGGTCTTTGGGGCTAAGATGCGTCAGGCGGTTTTGAACAGAAACGTCAAACTGATTGTTGCGGACCCCCGCAAGATTGAGCTCTGTGAATTTGCCACGCTGCATCTGCAACAAATACCCGGCACCGATATCGCCCTGGTCAACGGATTGATGTATATCATCCTTGAAAAAGGCTACGAAAACAAGCAGTTCATTGAGGAACGCACTGAAAATTACGATGCCCTGGTTGAAAACGTCAAACAGTATCCACCTGAGAAGGTTTCCAATATTACAGGCATTCCTGTTGAACAGCTTTATGAAGCGGTTGAAATAATTGTCAACAATGCTCCAATGGCTGTATTCTGGGCCATGGGCATCACCCAACATACGGTGGGCGTTCACAATGTATTTTCTCTGGCAGACTTGCAATTGATGCTTGGCAACTTTGGTATCCCTGGCAGTGGCGTCAACCCGCTGCGCGGACAAAACAACGTTCAGGGAGCCTGTGATATGGGCGCTCTTGTCAATGTCTACCCCGGTTATCAGGCAGTAACAGCCGAAGCTTCCCAGAAAAAATTTGAAGCAGCCTGGGGCACAAGCCTGTCAAACAAAGTGGGCAAAACTGTTACCGAAATAATCCCAGAAATACTTAAAGGTACTACCAAAGCGCTTTACATCCTCGGCGAAAACCCGATGATGACCGATCCGGATACAAACCACATCAGGCACTGCCTAGAGGAATTGGATTTCTTCGCGCTGCAAGAGATTTTCCCGACTGAGACCTCAAAATATGCCGACGTGCTCTTGCCTGGGGTGACCTTCGCTGAGAAAACCGGCACCTTCACCAGCACCGAACGCCGTGTGCAGATGGTGCGCCAGGCTATCAGCCCCCGCGGTGAAGCCAGACCGGACTGGGCAGTTACTGCCGAGCTCGCGAAACGTGTCATTGCCAAAAACGGACGCAAAATCGATGCTGCTCCTTATTCAGGTTGGGATTATGCAGATTCGGGTGAGATCATGGCTGAAATCGCTGCCCTAACCCCCAGTTATGGCGGTATCTCACATGATCGTTTGAATGCCGGTGAGACCCTTTGCTGGCCTTGCCCCAATGAGGAGCACCCCGGCACGCCTATCCTGCACGTTGGCAAGTTTACCCGTGGCAAAGCCACCTTCTTGCCGGCCATCCACCTGGACCCCTCCGAATTGCCCGATGAGGAATACCCGGTCATGATGACAACTGGCCGTGTCATTTACCATTGGCACAGTGGCGAGCAAACCCGCCGTGTGAAAGAGTTGATGGAAATCTACGGTGAGCCGCTGATCGAAGTTTCTCCTGAAGATGCTGTACATCTTGGATTGAACCAGGAAGTCAATCACGTCAAAGTGACTTCACGCCGTGGCACCATCACCGCCAGAGCCTGGGTCACGGATCGCGTGCCTGAAGGCTTGATTTATGGAACCTTCCATTTCCCGCAAGCCAATGTCAACACACTGACCAAAGCCGCTTTGGATCCAATTGCTAAGATTCCGGAGTACAAAGTTACCGCTATCAGGATTGAAGCAGTTTAAAAAAAGACTTGTATTGCAAAGACCCCGCTGTTCAAGCAGCGGGGTTTTTTTATTTACTCTTTCTCATTTCAATTTGCTCAGCCAGCAAAAAATCTTCCTTATTGTTGATATTGAAAAAAGCCAGGCCATCAGGGTCCAATTGCTTGCATAATTCTTCATCCATTTCAAGCACCTGAACTGAAGCAAACCAAGAGATCAAACGCCGTTGGTCTGCCTGAATTGCCTGGAGGATCGCCGTTTTACAGGTTTGTCGCCGGTAAACAGCGTGCAGGGGTTCATAAAAATCGCCATTTACCCTCGGGATGGCAACGTCTGCACCTGTCAGGTCCAAAAGCCGCGCGCCTTCCTTGAGAATAGCAGCGCTTACGAAAGGCAAGTCACAGGCGACCACTGCCACCAGTTCACTGCTAGCTTTATCCATGGCGGTGAATAGTCCTCCAATGGCACCTTTGCCAGGGATGCTATCGCTCACCAGCTTAACATCCATAAACTCCAGCTCTTCGGGATCATTGCTGACAATCAAAACCTCCTGGGCGATCTCATTAGTCCGCTCGAATACTCTTTGGATCAAGGGCACACCCAGAAAGGGCATGAGTACTTTACTTTCCCCCATCCTGCTGGATTTTCCGCCAGCCTGGATCACCAAGCTTATTGAAGTTTGATTGGTCTTCGAATCCATGACACCTCACTGGCTATTATAACGTTCATAAAGATTATTTGACTCGATTTTCAAACTTGCTCGAGGCGAAAAAATCTAAAACTCAACCAATGAATAATTTGCTCGTTTCAAGTTTCTACATAATTCAACTCAATTTGAAATAGTGAAAATTATCAAAAAATGCCTTCTTGCGGTATCATCAAGGGAGATTTTGGTTTGGGTCTAAAAAAAGCTCTCCTAAACCAACTTCGTCATAAACTCCGACTGCCGCGTTTGACCAGGCAGTTAACAAAAAATGCGTTAGGAATAAAAACGATAGAAAAATTTTATGGATACAAAAAAACCTTACCTTGAATTAGACATCAAAACTTATTCGAATTCAAATGATGCAATTATTGAAGAGAAAAGACAGGTCATCAATGAGCATTCGCTTGAATTATTCATCAATGATGAAAGATGGATGACTTTTATTTGTTCCCCCACAAATTTGGAAGAGCTCGCCCTGGGTTTTCTTTGGAATGAAAATGTAATTTCTGATTTACACCAGGTTCGGTCAATAAATCTGAGCCCGGATCTTTCAAAAATTGAGATAAAACTGGATAGATTGGTTAAAAAACCAACCAATTTTCACCGCACTTCCACCGGCATAGCATTCCCGCGAAGCGAGACAGCTGCTCGTGAGATGGACGGATTTTCCTATCCTGCCAAAGAGTTACCCTCTTTGTATAATCGATTTTCTGAAGCGCAAGAATTGCACTCTCTTGTCGGTGGTTTCCACAGCGGGGGATTAAGTGATGGTCAAACCATCCAAATTATCATGGAAGACCTGGGCCGCCACAACTGTTTGGACAAACTGGCCGGTGCCTGGCTGCAAGCGGAGCACAGGATCAGGCCGGCAATCTTGCTAATAAGCGGACGAATCAGTTCTGAAATGGTCCTCAAAAGCCTGACAATGGGTTGCCGCATTCTTGTCTCCCGCACTTCCCCAACCGCCCTGGCAATTGAAATCGCTGAAAAGGCCGGCATCTGTCTTGTAGGCTACATGCGCTCTAAACAATTTCACATTTATTCTCATTCTGAATACCTGGTTTGACCCATCAGCTTAGCTTGCACTGGCAATATCCCTTCTGCTGAAGGGTATAATCCAGGTATGCACGAATTAGCAGTCACTGAGAGCATCTTGGAAATTGTACTGGATTCTGCCCGGAAAAATCAGGCTTCAGCCGTCACCGACATCACTCTAACCATTGGTTCTTTATCCTCCATCGTTGACGATTGTGTCCAATTTTATTGGGATCATATCAGCCAGGGAACCATCTGCCAAAACGCAAAATTGCATTTTAAGCGCGTGATGGCCAGCTTAAAGTGCCTCGATTGCGGGAAGGTTTACTCCCTGATTGAAGAACTGACCCCCTGCCCATCTTGCGGCAGCATCAATCTCAACATTATCACTGGAGAAGAGTTCCAAGTCGATCATATCGAAATCACAACAGAGGAAACAGGCAAGCATGAAACAACGAGTTGAAATTGTCAAACGGATTTTGGATTCAAACGAACAATTAGCCCGGCAAAACCGGGAAAAACTTGACGCTCACAAGGTTTTTTGCATCAATCTCATGGCTTCACCCGGAGCTGGTAAAACAAGTTTCATCCTCCAAACCATAAACCGATTACCAAAGCATATCTGCCTGGGTGTGATCGAGGGTGACACCGCTCCGGTAACGATTGATTCTGACAAAATCATGCAGGCAGGCATGCCGGTTATGCAAATCAACACCGGAGGGGAATGCCACTTGGATGCCAATATGGTCGGTTTGGCACTTGAAGAACTGGACCTGAGAGTGTTGGATTTGCTGCTGATCGAGAATGTTGGCAATCTGATTTGCCCGGCCGCTTTTGCCTTGGGCAATCACGCCAATGTTCTGATCGCCTCCATTCCCGAAGGCGACGACAAACCCTATAAATACCCCAATATCTATCGCAACCTGGATGTTTTGATCATCAACAAAACCGATTTGCTGCCCTACATCGAATTCAGGATGGATTATTTTCAGCAAGGTGTTGAAATGCTCAATCCCGGACTGCTGACTTTTCCGGTCAGCTCCAAGACTGGTGAGGGTTTTGAGGGATGGATCAACTGGGTAGAGGAAAAGGTCCACCAAATCAGACGATGAGCGTTGTTAATAAGCATTTGCTTGTTAAGGGAATCGTTCAGGGTGTTGGTTTCAGGCCGACTGTTTATACCTATGCGCAAAATTATGGCTTGACAGGTTGGGTCCTCAACTCCGCTAATGGAGTTGAAATCGAAGTACACGGTCCCTCTCACTCTGTAGAAAATTTTATTGCTCAACTGCGCCATCACCCCCCAAAAATGTCCCGGATAGATTCTTTTGAAGTGTCGAATGCACCCAAAAGAGCTTTCACAGAATTTGTAATCATCGAAAGTCAGGATGACCCAGACTATTTTTTGCCTGTATCTCCGGACTTAAACGTCTGTCCGGATTGTTTGCGGGAGCTTTTTGACCCTGCTGACAGGCGCTACCGTTATCCTTTTATCAACTGTACCAATTGCGGACCCCGTTTTTCTATCGTCAAGAAAATACCCTATGACCGGCCAAACACCAGTATGACAGGCTTCCTCCTTTGTGAGCAGTGCGCGGCGGAATATCACGACCCATCAGACCGGCGTTTTCACGCCCAACCGGTCGCTTGCTCTGCCTGCGGCCCTCATATCTGCTTCCAAACCGGTCACACAATCCAGTCAGAAGGAGAGAGCGCGCTTCGTATCGCTCGGAATTGGCTGCAAGAAGGAAAAATTCTGGCCGTGAAAGGTCTGGGCGGTTTTCACCTGGTTTGTGACGCTCAAAACGAATCCGCCGTCGCGACCCTGCGCAGGCGGAAACTACGAAGCGGCAAACCCTTCGCGTTGATGTCTTTTGACCTGCCAACCGTTAAGAAATTTGCTTTGGTTTCGGAAGAAGAAGAGAAATTGCTCCAATCAGTTCAAACGCCTATCCTCTTGCTAAATCCGACTGAGGTAGGTAAAAAATTAGCGCAGATCGTTGCCCCGGACCAATCCACCCTGGGATTCATGCTGCCCTACACTCCCCTGCATTATCTTCTGCTCGAGAAGGAAACTGGCTTTCCTCAAGTGCTGATCATGACCAGCGGCAACCTCAGTGAAGAGCCGATAGTAACCGAGAACGAAGAAGCGCTTTCCCGTTTGGGCAAAATCGCGGATGGCTTTCTACTCCATAACCGTCCCATCGAAACCCGGATCGACGATTCAGTGGTCTCAACCTTTCGCGAGCAAGTTTATTTTCACCGCAGAGCCAGAGGCTACGCCCCTTCCCCACTAAACCTGCCATTTTTTGCCCCTCCCGCACTTGCCGTTGGCACTCATCTAAAAAACACGTTTGCCCTATCCCGTGATCGATACGCCTTCCTGAGTCATCACATCGGCGACCTGGAAAATCAGGAAACACTGGATGCCTTCACAAAAGCAATCGATCATTATCAAGCAGTTTTTCGCATCCAGCCCGAGCTGATCGCCTGTGATCTGCACCCGGATTACCTGGCTACCCGCTATGCCAAGGCACGGGCAGAAAACGAGAACTTGCCCCTGGTCAATATTCAGCATCACCACGCCCACATCAGTTCCTGCCTGGCGGACAACGGCTGGAATAGCAAACAACCGGTTATCGGTCTCTCCTTTGATGGCACTGGTTACGGGACTGACGGCGCAATTTGGGGAGGGGAGATCCTGCTGGCCGATTACACCAGCTTTCAAAGACGGCTGCATTTGGAA
>JAQVUC010000005.1:13303-14475 GCA_028699715.1 Anaerolineaceae bacterium
CTTGCCTATTTGCAACAATTTGGACTACTTGATCAGGCAGAGGGTCTCAAGCCCATGACTTACTTATCCGAGCAGGAAAAAAGTGTTGTCTTTCATCAAGTCCAAAGCCGCTTTAACACGCCCCTGACTAGCAGTATGGGTCGGCTGTTTGACGCGGTTGCGGCTTTGATTGGCTTGTACCAGGAAATCAGCTACGAAACTCAAAATGCCATCCGGCTGGAAACGATTGCCGACCCAGACGAAGCCTCAGCCTACGATCTGCCAATTGACCAGGATTTGATTTTATTGAAACCCCTTTTTGAGCAAATCTTGATCGACTTGGCTCAAAACACAGCTCCCGAATTAATTTCAGCCAAATTCCATAATGCCATTATTCAGATGGGAGTTGAGGCTTCGATGCTCCTCAGGAAAGAAAGCGGGATCGATACTGTGGCAATTTCAGGAGGAGTGTGGCAGAATAAACTACTGGTCAAGAAAACCATTCCAGCGCTTGAAAAGGCCGGTTTTAAGCCGCTCTGGCACCACCAGGTGCCAACCAACGACGGTGGAGTTGCCCTGGGGCAGCTGGTTTCAGCCTTGTTCATGACTGGTCTGCTAAAGGAGTAAATATGTGCCTGGGAATACCCGGTAAGATCCTGGAAATTTATGAAGTCGACCGGACTTTGATGGCCAAAGTCGATTTTGAGGGTGTACTTCAGGAAGTTTGCATTGCTACCACTCCTGAAGCCCAAATAGGTCAGTATGTTTTGGTGCACGCCGGCTTTGCTTTGAACCTGCTCTCGGATCAAGAGGCTGACGAAACCTTGAAAATTCTCAAAGACCTGGAAGCTTTCAATCAAGAGTTTTACGGAGATGGAAATTCGGCATGATCAGTTCACGACTTAACGCGGAATCAATTCAACAAACCAAACTTGTCTTGGATGAAGTCCGCCGCATCACCACCAAACCCTGGAATATCATGGAAATTTGCGGTGGTCAGACCCATGCCATCATGGAATTCGGGCTTGACCAGCTTCTTCCACAGCAAATAACCCTCATCCACGGTCCCGGCTGTCCGGTATGTGTCACTTCACTTGAATCTATCGAATGCGCCTTATTGATCGCCCGCCAACCGGGAGTAATCTTCACCAGTTTTGGCGACATGCTGCGGGTGCCAGGAGCCAACAATGACC
>JAQVUC010000006.1 GCA_028699715.1 Anaerolineaceae bacterium
TGGCAAGAATCCGGTTTATGAAGCCCTTCGGGTAAAACGCCGGCATTTTTTCAATTTACTACTTCTGCAGGATATCCGCGTTGAAGGCAGACTCAAGGAAATTTTAGAACTTGCCCGCCAGCAAAAAATACCCGTCCGCCAGGCTAACTAACAACAGCTTGGTCAGATCGACCGCCACCATCAGGGGCTGGCGCTGGAAGCTAGGGCGTATCCTTACATGGCTTTGGAAGACTTGATCACCAATTCCAAGCAACAAGCCGAAGCGCCCTTCTTCTTGCTGCTGGATTTGATCCAGGACCCCCAAAACCTTGGATCACTCTTACGTACCGCGGAGTTAATGAATGTTCACGGGGTAATCATTCCCTCCTCTCAGGCTGCCCAGGTAACACCAACCGTTGTTCACGCCTCCTCTGGTGCCACCGAACATCTTTTGATCGCGCAATACAATTTGGTCCAATCCATCGCTCGCCTCAAACAACTGGATTTATGGGTTTATGGACTCGATGCCAGCAGTGACGCAAAAACGCCTGACCAACTGAACCTTAACGGAGGAGTTGCCCTGGTAGTTGGTAATGAGGGTGAAGGTTTGCGCAATTTGGTACGGAAAAACTGTGATGAGATCCTGCGCCTGCCTCAATATGGCAAAATCGATTCTCTCAATGCGGCTGTCGCGGGTTCAATCGCGCTCTATTTGGCGCGCCAGGCTCGCCAGTAAGAAAGAATTATTTTCCTGATTTTTACAGATGGTCTAGAGGAAAACCACCATCACTATCCAAAGACCAACCATCACCAAACACAGAAAAAAGCGGATGATCGCGGCGCTGCCGTAGCCAAAGGCCAAAGCTTTGGTACCTTCCCAGGCTTGCTTCTTGTCTTTCTTCAGGCGGAAATATTCCATCAAGTACAGTGAAAATAAAGCCACAGCCAGCCCACCCAAGGGTGTCAGAACCACCCCGCCAACAAGCATGGCCAGCCAGGTGACAACTATCTCCCACCAGGGAACGCCTTTTTCCCTGGTCTTTTTGGCGCCGAGGATGTTGTCCAATAAAGACCCCAAAATCATCAGCCCAGTATTGATGAGAAAAATCACGATCGTCAAAACGAATTGCCAATCCGCGTGACCCTTGTTGAATCCAACATAGATCACCCAAATCAGCTGACCAATCCAGGTAACGGTGAGCCCCGGGAAAAAGACTAGAAAAAGGCCAAACAGACCGATCAGATTGATCAGCCCGCAAATTATTAAAACCAGGTAATTGAGCCAAACAAGTGAAACACTCATTCTTTTTGAATGACCTCAATCCCGCCCATAAGCGGTTTCAACACTTCAGGTATAAGGATGCTGCCGTCTTCTTGCTGGTAATTTTCCATCACTGCAATCATGGTTCTTGGCATACCCAAGCCAGAACCATTCAGGGTGTTGACAAACTGCGGTGCAGAACCATCAGCCGGACGGTATTTGATGTTGGCACGCCGTGCCTGAAACTGACCGATGTTTGAAATGGAGGAAACTTCCAACCACTCCTGGCAACCAGGAGCCCAAACTTCAATGTCATAGGTTTTGTGGGATCCAAAGCTCAAATCACCAGTCGATTGCAGTAGGACCCTGTAGGTCAAGCCCAAGGCTTCACAGGTTGCACAAGCGTCAGCCACCATGTTGTCCAATTCTTCGTTTGCGGTCTCGGGCGTGCAGTATTTATACATCTCAACTTTGTCGAACTGATGCCCGCGCTTCATCCCGCGCACATCCCTGCCAGCGCTCATCTTCTCCCGCCTGAAGCAGGCAGTATAAGCCGTCAGGTTGAGCGGCAGTTCAGCCTCGTCCAGGACCTCACCCATCATAATGCCAGTCAAAGGTACTTCAGCGGTTGGAACCCACCAGAAGTCTTCTTGATAGTCGTGGTAAAGGTTTTCAGCAAATTTTGGTAATTGCCCTGAGGCAAACATAATTTCTTCCCGCACCATCCAGGGTGGATAGAACTCTTTATATCCCTGCCGGATGTGCAAATCCAACATCCAGAAGATCAAAGCCCGCTGCAAACGCGCGCCAGCGCCTTCAAGGACATAAAAACGGGTGCCTGCCAGCTTGACGCCAGCTTCAAAATCAAGGATGCCTAATTCGGGTCCCAGCTCCCAGTGAGGTTTGGGCTCAAAATCAAAGTGTTTTTTCTCACCAATGGTTCGGATAACAACGTTATCCTTGTCGTCAACACCTACGGGCACATCGCTGTCTGGGATATTGGGTATGCCAGCCAATCGCTCAAATAAGCGCGATTCAATCTGCTTGAGCTGCTCATCCAAGGAATTGATTTGATCCCCCAATTCGCGCATCGAAGCGATTTTAGCTTCTCGTTCAGTCTTATCCTGCATGCGTCCGATTTCTTTGCTGACCGAGTTCCGCTCAGCCTTCTTACCCTCAACATCCAGGATCAAGGCACGTCTTTCTTCATCCAATTGGACGATATCATCAATAATGACGCTGTCAATCTGCCTCTTTTTCAGGGCATCTTTGACCAATTCGGGTTGTTCACGGATTAATTTGATATCTAACATATTTACCTCATATTGAACAGTATATCCCACCTATTGTACACCTAAGAGAGGAGCAAACGAACAGTACAAGGAAATTCTACTGTTCGCGCAATAACAATCACCTAACCGAAAAGAATAACAGGCAGATGTCAAAAAGGTTTATAGTACTGCTTCAAAAATTTGCTTAGTTTCCGTCAACCAGCTTGTTTTTGATGGCCACCAGGTTTTCATGGATTTGGAAGACCACGATCAGCAATTCAGCGTACACTCTGGAAATTAAGATGCCCATTACAATCGCCAGTGGGGCACCAAACAGACCACCCAAAGCGGGCGCGACGCTGCCCTGATCAATAGCGCTGAAAATCCCCGCGATCAGAATAACCACTCCTGAGATGATGGAAAGCACCATGCCTACATAAAATAGAATTTTGATGATCACAGGTGTGATCATCTTGTCAAAATTAAGTAATGATCGGGTATTCATTTTTCCTCCGGATAAATATGATTAAAACAAGTGTACAAGATTAGTTGGACAGATTCAATCTAAAAACCAGATGAATTTACGCTTAGGTCAAAGGTTTAACAAACATGCCTGATTTAAAACGGAGTTCGAAAAACAAACTGATCAGGCTGTGGTGATAAGGCACAAACTCACCCTTATTGATCATTTCATGCAGGCTTTCTTCATTGACCCAGCGGACGTCTGTGACCTCATCAAACTGCAAATGTAAGTTGTGATGGTCCAGATCCAGGTTGAGAAGGTAAATATCGTCAAAACCCTTTTCAAAATTGATCGTCAGCGAGGGACGGATTTGGCTGAAATCAAGATCAAGGTCCAATTCTTCTTTGAGTTCTCTTTGGGCTGCCTGCCAGCTGCTGTCACCTTTTTGAGCGGCACCTCCCACGCTTAGGTCCCACTTGCCTGACCATAACGCCTTTGACTGACTTCGTTTTTGGATCAACAATTCGCCTTGTTTATTGAAAATGCAGATATGCACAACCATGTGATAGCGCCCTTGGGGGACTGCTTTTCCCCTCTCAGAAACTTCCCCCGTTTTGATGCGGTCACGGTCATACAAATCCCAAAGTTCCATGCTTTCCTCAGTTTTCCTGTCAGATTATCCCTTTGATTTTATCACCTGGCATAATCTCAGGCTAAAGTCCATCAAGTGTCTTCTGATATAATCGCGGGCATGTCATCTACAAAACGGATTGTCATCATTGCGGACACGCACGTTGGTGATCGAAGCAAAGAGCTTGAGCCGGCGCTATTTAAGGCAATTGAGCAAGAACAGCCGGACATGATTTTCCATGCCGGGGATGTCTGCAAGTCTGTAGTCATTGATCAATTGGAAACCATTGCCCCGACCCTGGTTGTGCAGGGCAACCGCGATTGGTTTTTAGGTCACAAGTTGCCCAAAGACTATCAAATTAACATCAATGGACTTGAGATCGCCCTGGCGCATGGTCACTTCAGCATCTGGCATTGGTTCTGGAATTACATCTACCTCTTCCTGACCTGGAGAGTTCACGACAATCTTTTTTTTCAAAAGAAACTAGCCCAATATTACCCAAACGCGCAAGTCATCATCTATGGGCATTTACATTATCCTTTTGATGAGATTTTTGAAGGCAAACATTTTCTCAATCCAGGCGTAGGTCATCCGGAATGGCGCAACAATTTTCGCCCGGGTTACATTGTCTTAACCATTGAGCCAGATGCTACCTATAGCACCAAGATGAAGTTTGTTAACCCCCAGAGCGATTGAATTGTATAATCAAAGCATGAGCTCCCAAGATATTATCCAATCCGCGCAGAATCCAAAAATCCAATTGGTTCGCAGTCTGATGAATCAAAATAAAGCCCGCCAAAAGCAGCAAGCCTTTGTGGCAGAGGGCGTCCGCCTGCTTGAGGATGGTTTGGACTCTTCTATCCCTCTCAAATTTCTACTACGGAAGCTCGACCCTTCCCCGCGCGCAGTCGAACTGCTTGAACGACTTGGTGAAAACTACGAGGTTCTGACCGTTGAAGATCATCTCTTTGACGATCTTTCTGGCACTGAGCACACCCAGGGGATTTTGGGAGTATTCGAATTAAAAGCCCTGAACCTGCCGGAAAAACCTGATTTCTTGGTCATCTTGGATCAAATACGCGACCCGGGAAATCTTGGCACAATTTTGCGCTCAGCCGAAGCAGCCGGCGCCCAAGCGGTCATTCTGCCTCCAGGCAACACTGACCCCTTTGCTCCAAAGGTAGTCCGGGCGGGCATGGGCGCTCATTTCCGGCTGCCAATATTGCAGTTGCCCTGGGAAGTAGTTGATCCTCTTGTGGAGGGTTTACCGGTCTTTCACGCGGATATGAACGGAGAGTTGACCTACTGGGAAGCCGATTTTAAGCAAGGATTAAGCTTATTGATTGGTGGAGAAGCTGAAGGGATCAGTTCACAGGGACAGCAAATCCTGACCCAGTCAGTCAGAATCCCAATGAAAGGGAAAACCGAATCGCTCAATGCGGCCATATCAGCCAGCATTCTGATGATCGAAGTATTGCGTCAACGCAGTCAGGCGTAGTCTTATGAAAATTCGCTCCATAACCGTTTTTTGCCAGCCAAGTTTTCCGGTCAATCGTTTGTTGTTACAAAAAGTTGGAATTTTTGCGAACCATGCCCGCAAGCTTTATAAGGATGCCGGCTACCAGGTGCAGTCCCTACGGCTGGCAACTCCCCCTTTTGAGAGTTTCATTGCCTCAGTCGATTTAGCTATCGCGGCTCAAAGTTACGCCGTTGAAGTGCACGCGGATGGGTTCGACTATATTTCCCTGGGTCCTATATCTGCGACATCAAAGGATTGGGATTATCTTCCCCAAGCCATTAGCGCCAGCGATAGGATTTTTGTCAGCGGAGATCTGATCACAGAAGATGGCCAGGTTTCTCTGCCAGCCGCTAAAGCTTGTGCTGAAACCATCGTCAAACTTTCCACGCTTGAACCAAACGGTTTTGCCAACCTGCGCTTTTGCGCCCTGGCAAATGTAAAGGCTAACACGCCCTTTTTCCCGGCAGCTTATGCTGAGCCGGGCAGACCAGCTTTTGCCCTGGCTTTGGAATCGGCAGATCTGGCACTGGAAGCGTTCACTGATTCCGATTCTCTATCTGAAGCTTCCACAAAATTGATTCAAAGTGTTGAAGAGCATGCCGCCAAATTGGAAGCGATTGGTGAAAAACTGAGCCAGATTTACACCTATGAATTCAAAGGTTTGGATTTTACCCTGGCGCCACATCCCCAGGAAACGATTTCGATTGGCAGTGCCCTGGAAGCGCTCGGGTTGGAAGCTTTTGGAAAACCCGGTAGTTTGTTTGCGTCAGCCTTTCTGACCAGCACACTGGACCAGGCCACTTTCAAACGCACAGGTTTCAATGGACTGATGCTGCCGGTGCTCGAAGACAGCGGATTGGCAAAACGGGCCTCTTCCGGCGACTTGAGCGTCAGAGATCTGTTATTGTTCTCGTCCGTGTGTGGAGCCGGGTTGGACGTGATCCCCATCCCGGGAGATTCCACGGCTGAAGAGATAACACCCATCCTGCTGGATTTAGCTGCTTTGGCTCTGCGCCTGGACAAGCCGCTCACTGCCAGGCTGATGCCCATCCCAGGCAAAAAAGCCGGCGAAATGACCGAATTCAAATTTGCTTACTTTGCCAACAGCCGGATTTTGCCTTTGGCATCCGCGCCCTTGAAGGGCAAATTAAACGGCAGCGAATTGGTCACTATTCATAACCGAAAAAGCAGAAGTTGAACCTTTAGTTGGGGCTTTCCTGTACTTGTTTGTAATTAACGATGATCAGGTTGGCATCGCATTGACCGCTAATGGTCAGCTGTACCGGGGCGGACAAAGCCAGGTCGTTTTCGTCAAACAATTGGATAAACATCGTGTCGGCAGGTATCTGTTTGTTTTCCATCACAAACTCAAAGCCCGACTCTCCGTAAAGTTCAATATCGCCTGAGAGACTGGTAAAATCAACCACTTCCCCACCGTAAGTACCAGTTAGTTTAACTTTGTAGCCAATCACTGGAGCTTCACGCAAATCCCAAACTTCGCCACCAATAAAAAGAAATTCTTCACAGTCATATTGCGGGTGGATCAGCGCGTTGGGGTAGCCTTCCGGCGTTCCTCGCAGCACAAAAGGCATGGGGCGAGCTGTTGCGGTTTGAGTGGGTGTTTGGCTTGGGATTGGTAAAGGTGTCTCGCTGGGGATGAGCGGCGTGGAACTCAATGATGTGGTTGTGGCCTCTTCTGGTTCTACGACAGGCAGTGTGCCAAAAATGATTGGCGTTGTTGTGAAGGCTTGTGTTGGGGGCGGAGCGCTGATTTGGTCTTCAAATGGTGAAGGGATCACTCCTGTGATCATCAACACTGCCAACCCCAGAATCATGACTAAGAATATCGCCGCGCCAGCTCCACCGCAACCCGATTTTTTCTTTTCAGGTTCGGTCCGGCGCACCGCCATGGGGCGGTTCTGGACTGGTTGACGGTTAGCGCGGCGTGGTTCTGTCATGGCAGTAGCACTTCAATTTCAGCATTTGAGCGAGCTTGAGCCAGCCAATCCTGCAGGGCTTTGGCCTGCAAAGAAACACGGGCGTCCGTAGTCAGCGGATGGCTTTGTTCGTGTTCCAGGACCAATAAGATATGATAACCAATGGTGGATTGAATAATCTCAGAATAAGAACCGGGTTCAAGGCTGAAAGCGGCTTCTTCAACTTCAGGATAAAGCAAATAACCCCGCGGGAACCAACCAAGTTCTCCGCCGGATTCCGGGCTATATTCCCAGGCCAGTTTTTCAAACTCCGCGCCGGCGTTCAGGCTGTTAAGCGCCCGTTGAGCGCCGGCTTCTGTGCTGGCAAATATTTGTTGAGCCCGTACCTGTTCCACTTCGTTGGGAACAGATTGGATGATCTGATCGCGCTGCCAGGCTGCTTCCGCGGCCAGCCTGAGGGAAGCGCGAAATTCAGCATCATCATAATGATTGGCTTGCATCCAAGTCGTCAGAGCTCCCCCTGAGCCAAGCTCAGCTACCAATTGGTCTATTCGGGCTTGTAGCTGCTCATCACTTAAAGCAAATTCCGCCGCGCGCGCGGCTTGAGCCAGGAGTTCTTGTTCAACCAGATACTCAATTACCTTTTCTTGAATTTCCTGATCAGTCGCTTGTACTGCCTGGTTTATCAGGCTGTCTTTATAGCGCAAGACTTCGTTTTGAAAATAGCTGAGTGAGACCAGAACTCCATTCACGCTCAAAGCGGCTGGGATCTGTGTGGGAGCCAAGGTTGCTTCCGGGGTAACTGTGTGAATGACAACTGTTGGTTGTTCTTGCCCTTGAGTTGGTTCAAAAGCGGTTGGTTGCTGCAACGGTTCACATGCGCTGATCAACAAAAAAGAAATCAGCAAGATTGTGCTGACGAGTGAATGTTTGATCCTGTGTTTTTGCATGTGCCTATTATACCCATTCCACACAATTGGAAGAAATCCTTGTTAAAGTTGAAAACTTCTAAAAATGGTATACTTGACAGAAGTTAAGAACTAAGTTTAGATTCAGTTTATAAGCCTCCTTGTAAAATCCAGATTGAGAGGAAGGAAAACATGGCAAAGAAAAAATCCGGGAGTTTATTATCCTCCTACAGAAAAAAAAGACAAACCAACAAAGCTTTATTAATTGTTTTGGCAGCGCTATTGATCCTTGCGGGTTTGATTATGGTTGTACTCTGGGCCACCGGGACCATTGGCAGCGGATCAGGGATTTCCCTGTTCAGCACCAAGACCCCAACCCCAACCATGACCTATACACCCACGCCTGTCACACCCACAAGCACGGCTACGATCACAAGTACTCCAACGGAGACACCCACGATCACGCCGACCGCCACACTTGACGGCCCCTTTGATTACATTGTGCAAGCGGATGACTATTACTGCGCTTCCATTGCGGAGAAGTTCAATGTGCCTCTGGATCTGTTCCTTTATGTGAACGGACTCGCCCTTGGTGATCAATGTATCATCGCGGAAGGTGACATCGTCAAAGTTCCTGCCCCCTGGCAGCAAATGCCTACATCGACCTCTGTTCCAACCGATGTTTCTGGGGTCATTGATTATTATGTAGAACCAGGTGCGACGCTGCTTTCGATCTCTCAGTTCTATCTTTCAAAGATTGACCAAATCATTGTTGAGACTAATCGATATCGGACGGCCAATAACCTCACCCCGCTTTTGACCGAAACCTCGACATTGATGGTTGGCGAGTTGATCAAAGTGCCTGTTAACATTGCTACACCAATTCCGACAGCGACAATTACCAGGACCTTTACCCCATCACCTACGCCCTAAAATAAATAGGTTGTAGAATCTACTAAAAGTAACGCATAAGAACTGCACCCCAAAAGCTGGAAAGTCCAGTCAGAGGAGGTGCAGTTTTCTTTTGCTCAATCACTTACATAGAAATCAATAACTTATTCAAACCAGGATTGCTGCCTTCATTACCCGCTTGGTTTCTATTGATAGCTTGATACATTCTTAAAAAAATCATCCAAGCTAAGAGCTTGGATGATTTTTCCTTTTCTCAATCCGGAACTTAAAACTCGTCATCCGAATCGCAAGATTCAAGGTCGGGATATTTCCCGGAAGCCTGAATGGTTGCGAACTCATCCTCAAGGAAGTAGTTCATCAGGAAACGCAGCAAGATAATGACAAACAAGAACATCAGATCTGCAAAAGATGGTGAAATCGCCAGGCGCAAAATATCCGAAGCTACAGCAAACTCCAGTGCCAGGCTCAGGCGATGACCCAAACGCAGACGCAATCTTTCGGATGAGCGTAGTTTTCTGGAGTAATTTTTATCAAAAACACCCCGCAAAAAATTGTAACTCACCTGAACAGCAGAAACACCAACCACCATCATGGCAGCCGCTTCACAAATCAATATCGCGTACCCAACACCCAGTTCCAGCAGGTGTTCATGAGGTATATCAATCGTGCGTATGTTGACCGGATTCGTGCGGATCAAATACAACACCACAATGATTGCGGCAATCAAGATAAAAGGTAGAATCCAATGACCGATAGCAGGTTGTTCAGGGTGCTTTTTTGATTCAGATTTTTTAGTTGTTTCAGTTTCTTCCATGATTTCCAATTCGTCCATAATAATTTTCTCTCTTTGTTAATTTTTTAAATAAACTACCTTGCCGTTGTCTATCGCGGATTGGAACAGACTATCAATCACGTTCATATTTTTCACCGCGTCCGCCAGGGGGAATAGTGCGGTTTCTTTTCTTGTCACCACCTGATAAAAATGATCGATCAGGCTCGCGTAAGTGTTTTCCTCTCGGAAGCTGATTTTTTGGATTTCTCCGCCTTTATCGAGCTCAAGTTTCAGGCTTTTGTCTTTTCCGGCAAAAGGCCAATCCATGCTCAAAATGCCTTCTGTTCCAACAAACCGGGCAGTTTGTTGACCAGCGGCATTGAAGGCGACACTAAAACTTCCGTAGGTTTGTTCTCCGAAATCGAGCGTCGCTTGCATTTGCAAATCAACTCCCGAACCACCTTCATGAAAGAAAGCTTGCACTGCCACAGGCTCTCTGCCGGCTAACAAGCGCTGAATATTAATGCAGTAACAACCCAAATCGTAAAGAGCTCCCCCACCAAGTTCCGGAACCAGGCGGAAATCATCGGGATTCTTCAAAGAAAAGCTGAAACTACTGTGCATAAAACGCATTTTCCCGATTTCACCTTTTTTGATCAACTCAAGCGCTTTTTGGATTCTCGTATGATAACGATACATGAAATTTTCCATCAAGACCAGCGATTTTTCAACAGCCATTCCTACCATCTGCTGGTCTTCATCCGCGTTGAGCGCAAAGGGCTTTTCAACCAGAACGTGCTTGCCAGCTTGCAGAGCTTTGATAGTCCAGGGCAGGTGCAAATTATTCGGCAGAGGTATAAATACCGCATGCACATTCTGATCTTGCAGGAGCTCATCGTAACTTCCATAAGCCACTGGGATGTCCTGCCGATCAGCATATTCCCTTGCACGGCTCAAATCCCGGCTGGCTACCGCCAGCACCTGGTTGTGTTTGGTTGCCCGAATAGCTGGGATGACAGCTTGTTCAGCGATCCGTGCGGTGCCTAAGATGCCCCAATTCAACTCGGTTTTGCGGAATAAATTGCTTGTCATTGTCTTTGATGATAATATATCCATGATCGCTCACTTTTTATGAAATTTTTGCTTGCCGCAGGCTAAAGTTAACACAATGACAGTTATTATAATACGAACCTGAACGGTTTCGGACCCAGGAAAGAAAAAAGGAGAAATATGACCTCAAAAGAAATCTTTGAACAAATTCACCAGAAAACCGAAGAGAATAAGGAAGATATTGTCCGCTTCATGCGCGAGATTTGCGCTATTCCTAGCATGGAATCCCAAATCGGACCGGTTGGAGAGCGCATCGCCGAAGAAATGAACAAGCTTGGTTTTGACGAAGTCCGCTTTGACAAGATGGGCAACATCCTCGGTCGGATCGGGAACGGTCCCCGCAGCATCGTTTTCGACTCTCACATTGACACGGTAGGAATTGGTGACCCACACGAATGGGAGTGGGACCCGTTTGAAGGCAAGATCGAAGATGGCGTCCTTTACGCCCGGGGTGCCTGTGATGAAAAAGGCTCCACACCTGGTATGGTTTACGGAATGGCCTTTGCGCGTGACCTGGGGCTGCTGGACGGTTGGACCGCCTGGTACTTTGGGAACATGGAAGAATGGTGTGACGGCATCGCTCCGAACACCTTTGTCGAAGTCGATCCGGGTGTCAAACCTGATTTTGTGGTCATCGGTGAACCTACAAAAATGCAGGTTTACCGTGGTCACAAAGGCCGCATCGAACTGAAAGTCACTGCCAAAGGCAAGTCAGCTCACGCCGCCAGCAATCATGTTGGCATCAATGCGATCTACCTGCTTTTGCCTGTGATCGCGGGCATTCGGGACTTGGAGCCACAATTGGGTGACGATACCTTCCTGGGGCATGGAAAAATCACTGTCTCAGACATGACAGTTCAAACCCCCAGCATCAACGCTGTGCCAGATGAGGCAGTCATTTACATCGACCGGCGCATGACCTTTGGTGAAAGCAAAGAAGATGCCATTGCCCAGGTGGAAGCCTTGATTCCCGAGGAAAGTAAGGACAGGGTCAAAGTTGAAGCGCTCTTTTATGAAGAACCTTCCTATACCGGTTTCGTTTTCCCGGTGGACAAATACTTCCCGGCCTGGGCGCTTGAAGAAGCCCATCCCCTGGTCCAGGCAGGGCTAAAGACACGGGAAATAATTGGCTTGGAAAGCAAACCCGCCAGCAAGTGGTCCTTCAGCACCAATGGCATTTATTGGTCTGGCAAGGCCGGCATCCCTTCCATCGGTTTTGGCCCTGGAGATGAGGTTACGGCTCACACGGTTTTGGACAGTGTTTCCTTGGACGATGTGATCAAAGCGACTGAGTTTTACGCTTTGTTACCGAGCTTTCTTGTTTAGCTCTCAAAAAAGCTAATCAAAATTAGATTAGCTTTTTTATTATTAAACTGTGTTGATATAATTGTGCGATAAATAAATAAGGAGAGACTTATGCAAACTTTTCTACACGGCCGGGATCTGATCGGCGATCTGGATTTTTCCAAAGAAGAAGTTGAAACTGTTTTAGATGTAGCCTGGGACTTAAAACGCAAACGCGCCTTAAATGAACCTCACGCCTACCTGCGTGATAAAGTTTTAGCAATGCTGTTTTTCTTCAGCAGCACCCGCACGCGAGGCTCTTTTGAGGCTGGCATTGCCCAGCTTGGTGGTCACGGCGCTTTCATTGAAAGCAAAACCACCCAGATTTCCCATGGTGACACTGCAAAAGAAATCGGCGAGATCTACGGCCGCTATTTTGATGGCATTGCCATCCGCCATTGTGACTGGAAAATTGGCAATGACTACCTCAACGAAGTAGCCCGTAATTGTCGTATTCCTGTCCTGAATATGCAATGCGACGTTTATCACCCCTTCCAATGCCTGGCTGACCTTATGACCATCATGGAGAAGAAAGGACGCGATCTTAAGAAGAAAAAGATCGTTGTCTCCTGGGCTTATGCTGCTTCTTATCTCAAACCTATTTCTGTGCCGCAATCTCTGGTGATCCAGATGCCGCGCTTTGGCATGGATGTGACCCTGGCCTACCCTAAAGAATTCCCTCTCATGCCCGAAATTGAGCAGCAGGCAGCTGATGAAGCGAAAAAGTGGGGTACCTCTTTCGAAATCGTGCATGATATGGACGAAGGCATGAAAGATGCTGATGTGATCTATGCCAAAAGCTGGGGTCCCTTGATGACCACTGATGACCCTGTCAAAGGCAAAGCGCTTCAGGATTCCTATACCGATTGGATTATGGACCAACGCCGGCTGGAGTTGGCAAAATCTGACGCCATTTACATGCACCCCCTGCCCGCCGACCGCAACATCGAAGTGACTGACGAAGTAATTGACGGACCTAATTCGGTGGTCTATGATGAAGCCGAAAATCGCCTCCACGCTCAAAAAGCTGTCATGGCTTTAACCATGAGTTATGCAACAATTTTCAAATAAACAAAAAAGAGACTGCGGAGATTTCAGCAGTCTCTTTTCTTTTTAAAGAAGGTCAGCTTATTGCCGGCATGTCGCGGCTGGCGACAATATCAACACCTGTACCAATCACATTTTCAATCACAACATCCTGAGCTGTAACTGGCGCGGTCAATTGGACCTCGCGAATTTTTGCCAAAATTTCCGGAATCCTGCGTTTTGGAACTGAACCGTTGGTATAAACCGGTACAAGTGGGTGCAAACCGTTGGAAATACGGACCGTACTAGCCACCATGCGCTGCGGCGCGATGGCTTCTTGCCGACCGTAGGTTTCGCCCTTGCGGCAGCGGTGACCCAAAATTTTGACCACCTCGTCCCCTTCCATGCGGACGATTAATTTACAGCCCATTGGGCAAGCGGTGCAAATAAAGTTTTTCTCTTCCATGTTATGCCTCCGATTTTGGGTAAATATCCACGGTCAGGGAACCGGATTTTTCAACATCTGCATGCATTTTTGGCTTCAGCACAATCGTCACCATTTCACCAGGACGGACGTATCGTTCTGAACGGCGCACAATACTGTTATTCTCGCCGTGAACCTCCATCCAGACATCTTCTTCGATTGGTCTGGTTACGCGCATTTGAAGGTGGATGTCGCCTTGTTCCAGCGCTTGCTTGTCCAATTTGTGGGGGACGATGTAGCGCACATTCTTGCCGGGGATCAGGGGGATGTAGCGAGCCGTACGTGCTTTTTCTGCCAGGGCAAACTCGGCAGCGCTTTTACCAGCTTCAACACCCGCCAATGATACCCAATCGACCAGGTCGTAAACATGCACCACGTTACCAGCAGCAAAGATGCCGGGCACATTGGTTTGGAAATGTTCGTCAACATAAGGTCCACCAGTTATCGGGTCAAGCATTACGCCGGCTTTTTTCGATAGTTCGTTTTCAGGGATCAACCCAACCGAGAGCAGCAATGTGTCACAGGGGATGATTTCTTCAGACCCCGGGATGAAATTCCAGCGGTCATCAACCGCAACCGACTCGATCGCCTCCACACGGTTTTTGCCCAGAATACGCTTGACTGTGTGTTGCAGCTGCAAACTAATATCCCAATCCTCCAGACACTGAACGTAGTTTCGGCTCAGACCGGAGAGGTAGGATTGAATTTCAAGTACTCTTTCCACATGCGCGCCTTCAAAAGTCCGGCGGCGGGCCATGATCATGCCAATGTCGCCTTAGCCCAGGATAAAAAAGCGCTTACC
>JAQVUC010000192.1 GCA_028699715.1 Anaerolineaceae bacterium
ACAGCCAGCACGGAAATGACGGTTGCAAAGACATCTTCTACCGTACTGACCACCGGCGTGCCGATCCCAGCCGTACTGGCTTCAATGATCGGCCTGGCAACCAAAGACTTGGCCGCGTGCACAGAGCCAGCCACAAGCAATCCACAGATCATGGAAAGCACCGGGTTGATTTCGGTGATGGTCTTGGCGCTGGTCGCGAACAAAATCGCGCCGGCCACGGGACGAATAAAAGTTTGGACGGCATCATTGACCTGGTCAACAACCGGAACTTTATCCGCCACAAGTTCAATCGTCCCCAGAACAGCCAAAACCCCGATGGTCCACCAACTCTCAAGCGCGTTCCAGGGTTCAGCCAATTCGATCAGGTTGGTAAACTTTGCCATGAGCGAAACCACCAAAAGAGGGATATAGGCGTTTAATCCAGCCGAAGCTGAAAGACCAAAAGCACCTAAAACACCTCCAACAATTTCTGTCATTTAAAACTTCCTTCTGCCAGGTGAAACAGCTCCTGACAAGCTTAATTATAGTCAAGTTCTGCTGAAGCAACCCCAGATAATCATAGGTCTATCGCCCCCCAGGTGCCGGTGAGAAGAAGCCTCAACAGGCTGGTGAGGATGATTTGGATCATGGCCAAATTCGCTCCCAGCAAAAGCGGCAGGATCATTTGTTGCCAGTTCTGCTGTTGATTCATCCGCTTCAGCATGAACAAGGCCAATACTGAATAAAGCGCGGTCAGCATAAAAAACACGCTCAAACCGGAGAGGACCATAGCCGGCAGCAAAATGACTGGATGTTGACTGTACACCCCAGCCACCAGCATGCCAGCCAGAAGCAGTAAAAGCGGAAAGGAATACCATTTTTGGAAATAGCTTTCCCTGATCCAATCCGCCCAGGCAGTCTGGTTGAACAAGGGAGCAAAAACCGCTCCGATGCCCAAGCCCACTCCGGTTCCGGTGATAAGACGCAGCAGATTGTTCGGTTCATAGCCATAAGTGAATTGGGGGAAGAAATGCAGCAGGGAGTTAAGTCCGTCCAGCCCAAACCATAGAAAAAACAATCCCAGCACGACCGTGACCCTTGCCGGTGGAAACAAGCCCTTTCTTCCTTGTCTCACCTGGAACAGGATGCTCAGCAAACTGCCCAAGTACAGCCCGGTGCATCGGGCGCAAAGTGGTGATTGCAGGTCATGAAAATGGAAAGAACGGTCTTCGATCTGATGACAAACCGCATAGCCTAGCGCTCTGAGTTTTTCCCAGGCGCCTGCGGGGGTCATCCATAACCAAATTGCCACAATAACGACAAAGAAAACCCCCAAAGCCAAAATCCAGGGTTTATCCTGGGCAGAAGTCCCGGTTGTTCTCTCCGTATCTGGCTGCTTATCTGTCAATCTGAACCTGCGTTTCACCCAAGATACTGGTGGGCGTCTTTCAAGTACTCGATGATGGTCAGGTTTTGAGGGCAAAGCTCTTCACAAGTTCCACATTCCACGCAGGCATCCGCCTGTCTTTCGGCGGGAATGTCGCTTTCATAGACCCTCTTACCTCGCCCTTGTTGGTCATACATCACGGCGTTATTGTAGATTGCAAAAATCTGAGGAATCAAAACACCGCTGGGACAGGGTAGACAATATTCGCAATGCGTGCAGGCCACTGGTGCCAGCCCCTGCCAGGATTGGCGAACATCCTTGATCGTTTGCACTTCTTCCGGGCTCAAACTGTTCACACCAGAGCGGCTGGCGCTTTGCAAGTTTAGTTCAACCTGTTCCATGGTGGACATACCCGAAAGGACAAGCCCGACTTCGGGTTGGTTCCAAAGCCACTGCAGAGCCCATTCGGCTGGTTTCCAATCCTTCACTGCTTTAGAAAACGCCTGCTTCACCACCTGAGGTGGTTCCTCAATCGCTAATTTCCCACCTTTGAGAGGCTCCATGACCACCACACCAATACCGCGCTCAGCAGCCATCTTCAGACCTCTTTCGCCGGCTTGGTAATTAGTATCCATATAGTTATATTGGATCTGGCAAAAATCCCAATAGTCATAGCCTTTCAAGATGCGCTCAAATACAGGAAATTCATCATGGAAAGAAAAACCCAGATGGCGGATTTTTCCATCTGCCATTTGCTTCTCAGCCCAATCAAAAACTTTGATCGACAAATATTTATCCCAATGGCCCTGATTCAACGCATGCAACAGGTAAAAGTCAATATGGTCCGTTTGCAGGCGTTCTAGCTGTGAATTAAAGAAATGATCCAGATCTTCTGATTTCTCAACTAACCAGGAGGGCATTTTGGTGGCCAGGGCAACCTTCTCACGGTAGCCATCCTGCAAAATTCGCCCTACCAGGGGTTCACTCTCTCCCTGGTGGTAAGGCCAGGCTGTGTCAATATAATTGACGCCCTGGTCAATGGCATGGCGTATCATCCGGGTAGCTTCTGGTTCGTCGATGCGGTTATCCTCGCCTTCCAATTGCGGCAAACGCATACAGCCAAAACCCAGAGCGGAGGGTTTGAAATCAATATTTCCAAAATTTCTATAATTCATCATCTTCCTTTCCAACGATCTCTTTATTTTACACGTCAAGACCGCTAATTATTGTAAACGAATAAAACTAGTCAAAGAATCAAAGTTGCCAAGCACAAGGTTCAAGACTAAAATAAAGGCATGGATAGCCCTGATACTGATCCAATTATTGAAAACTCAAGCGCAGAACGGAAGCCGCCCTACAGAAACCAGGATTCACCACCCTGGGGCTGGGGCACAAAGCTGATTGTCGGCTTGCTGCTGATTGTTGGCTTGCTCGCTTTGGTGATCCAATTCAATGAGTACTTCAAACTATTACTGACCGCATTCGTGCTTTCTTTTCTGCTGCATCCCATCTGCAATCTGCTCCGCAAGGTCGCCAGGATCAAATGGCGGGTCTCTGTCATCATTGTCTATTTCTTAGTGGCAGGTTTGCTGGTTTGGGGGATCGCCGAAGGGGGTGTAAGCTTAGCGGTACAGGTGCAAAATCTATTTCAGACCATTGTAGACAATGTCGACAACATCACTGAAATACTTGAGAAATGGTCCAGTCAGATCATCACAGTGGGGCCTTTCCAATTTACAACCCCCCAGCTGGATTTCGAATTTCTTGGTCAGTTGATCTCCGATTCTCTGGAACCAATTGCCAGCCAGGCCG
The DNA here is from genome assembly GCA_028699715.1 of Anaerolineaceae bacterium. Lineage (GTDB taxonomy): Bacteria > Chloroflexota > Anaerolineae > Anaerolineales > Anaerolineaceae > Mesolinea. Next base: position 3,179 of record JAQVUC010000192.1, read on the forward strand.
GCAATTTAGCCACCAAATTAGTTGGCAGACTTGGCAGTTTCCTATTCAATGTCCTGATTACCTATTTGATCTCATTTTTTATCACTTCAGAAACTGAAGGAGCAAGGCAAAAGCTTTTCAACTTTTCACTGCCCGGCTATGAAAAAGATTTCCGCCGTTTAGGGCAGGAAGTCTCCAAAATTTTCAACGCTTTTATCCGCGGTGAATTTACGGTGGTGGGCATTGCTATCCTGATTTACACCATATTTTTGGGAGCGATGGGCTTGCCTTACTTCTTCGTTCTGGCTTTGATCGCCGGTCTTGGTCGTTTTATCCCCTATATTGGTGCGGCCTTTGGTTGGATCGGCATTATCGTTGGCTCCCTGCTACAGGACCCAACCCCATTTGGATTGACCCCCTTAATCTAC
>JAQVUC010000193.1 GCA_028699715.1 Anaerolineaceae bacterium
GGGTTAGTGGCAGTGTAATCCAGAGACTTATGGAAAGCCTTGACCACCCGGCGCACAAGCTCGGGGTCGTTTTGAATGGTGGTCTCGTTTGTAACAAGGCAATTCCCAACCAGTTCAATATAATCCTGCACTGGCATGACCACGATCTCATAGCCTCTTTCCCGCAGTTGAACCGGCTCGTTGGCCAGATAGCCCACCACCGCATCCACCGTGCCGCTGACCAGGCTTTCCACCTGGGTGAAGCCGATGGAAACCAATTCATAATCTTCAGAGTTGAGGCCGACCTGGGCTGCCAAAGCTTCCATACCGATATAGTTGGCTCCGTATAATCCCGGCAAACCTATTTTTTTACCAACCAGGTCTCTTGGCTCGCTGATGTTTGATTCTTTGAGCGCGATGACACCCACAGGATAGTCTTTGTACCAGTTTGCCACCGATACAACCGGCAATCCTTGTTCCCGGCTGAGCAGCACTTGCTCGCCGGAAGCGATCATGAACCGTTCGTGGTTTGACCCAACCAGGGCGACAAAATCGCTTTCATTGCCGTAAGCCAGACTGAGGTCCAGACCTTCTTCAGCAAAAAAACCTTTTTCAATCCCGACATAAAAGGGCGAGAACTGAATGTTGGGAACATAGGTAAGGTTGATCGTGATTTTATCCAGATCGTCCGGGCCTTCAGCTTTACAGGCAGACAGGGCAAGCAAAATCAAGATTGAAGCAAGAATAAGAACACGTTTCATTTAAACTCCGACTTTAAACCTCACGCCAGGTCTGCCATTTGAGGACCCGACGTTCAAAAAATAAGACAATACCGTAAAGGCCGGCGGCAAGAAAAATAAGACTGAAAACAGCCACAAAAACCAGGGCTGTGTCATATTGACCCCGACCGAGGTTGATCAGATAGCCTAAGCCGCGGTCAGAACCGACCAGTTCGCCAACAATTGCGCCGATAACCGACAAAGTTGCCCCAACTCTCATTCCTCCCAGCAATACCGGCAAAGCGGCAGGCAATTCCAAGTAGCGCAGGGTCTGCCAGCGGTCTGCTTTGAAGGAGTGCATCAACTCTCGTAAATCCTGTGAAACCTCCCGGATGCCGACTAAAACATTGACCAGAACCGGGAAGAAAACCGTCAGCGCGCAGATAAAAACTTTTGAAAACAATCCTGGTCCAAACCAGATGATGATCAAGGGCGCAATGGCCACCACCGGCACCGATTGGCTCGCCACCAAAAAAGGAGAAAGCAGTTTTTCCAGGACGGGCGTTTTGGAGAGGATATAGCCTAAAACTGCTGCTGACAAGCTGCCAATCAGCAGCCCCAGCAAAAGTTCCAGGAGGGTGTAGGACAAGTTACGCCACCACAGGCCGTTTTTGAAGACTTCTATAAACTTAGCCCAAACCATTGATGGCCCCGGCAGGATAAAAGGGGGTAAATCCAAGGCCAGGTAAAGCAGCTGCCAAATAGCCAGGAATAAGAGCAAAGAAAACACAGGCAATAGCCATTGTTGTTGGAGGGCTATTTGCCAGAAAGCACCTTTAAGCCTGTTGTTAGTGTTTTGTGTCATACTTGCCTGTTGTTATCCAAAGTGTAATTGTACAGGTTTTTTGCGCTTCTCAATAAAAGTCGTGCTTGAGCCTCGCTTTTGCCAGACGAACAAGTCTTTGATGCAGGTCTTTGATCCTAAGTAGAACAGCCTACAAGCTCGATTTCAATTCAAATCCGGCTATAATACAAACAATGTCGCTAGGTCCATTTCGTCCACAAAATATTTTGCTCATGCCTAACGTGGTAGTTCCCAAGGCTATTGTGCTTGCTGCCAGGGTAAATGATTTTCTCACGTCAGCGGGGTTAAACGTAGAAGTCTATAACTACAATTTTGAAAATTCGAACAAACTCCCGGACCTGAGCAAGATAGACCTGGTCATCGTGGTTGGGGGAGATGGCAGTTTGTTGAGGGCTGGGCATTATTGCGCGCCACTTGGTATCCCTCTGCTGGGTGTTCAATCCGGACGCCTGGGCTTTTTGGTGGAAATCACTGAAAACAACCTGGAAGAGAATTTGGAAAAGCTGTTTAAAGGGGAATACCGGCTTGAAAGACGCATGATGTTGACCGCGGAATTGTTCTCTGAAGGGCAACTTAAGCAATGTTGGGATGTTATCAACGAAGCCGTTATCTGCAGAGGAAAAGACGTCCATCCGATCGAGCTGCGCGTAGATTTAAATGAAGGCTACATGAACAGCTACATCGCTGATGGGGTCATCGTTGCCACACCCACGGGCTCAACCGCTTACGCCTTAGCCGCGGGAGGCCCGATTTTGCCCCCGGAGCTGCGCAATATGCTGATTTTGCCCATTGCGCCACATTTAAGCTTGGACCGCGCGGTAGTTTTGGCGGAAGGCGCCAAAGTCAACCTTTACCCAAGCATTAAACATGATGTGGTTTTGAGTGTAGATGGGATGGAACCTGTTCAACTTCAGGAGGGCGACCGGATCAGCATTCAGGCTAACCAGCACTCGCTTTGCATGGTCCGTTTTGGAGAACCTAACTACTTCTATCGGGATTTGGCTGCTGTGATGCAGCGCAACCCAATCCTTGAAAATGGGAAAGCATGACTGAAAACATTGAAACCAAACCTGAGAACACAGAAGTTGTTCTTGACGACACCCCGGTTTTGCGCTGCAACCGCTGCAATAAACCTATCACGCCCGAGACTGCCGTCCTGACCCCAACCGGCTATCGCTGTCAGGAATGTGTCAGGGAACAACAAAAGGTATTTGACACAACCAAACCGATTGACCCGGTGATAGGCTTTTTGATTTCGGCCATTATTTCCTTTGGGGGAAGCTGGCTTGTACCCAGATTAGGCTTTTTCACCTTGTTTATCGCCCCCGGAGTGGGCACCTTGATCCAAAACGCGGTCAGATTGGCTGTAAAGAAGCGCCGTAGCAAGGTGCTTAACACTGCCGTCTTGGCAGGCGCTATTTTGGGCAGCCTTCCTTTTATCATTATTGAAGTATTGAATTTGATCAGAATGCCGGGTGATTTGCTTTCGATCGCCGCAAATTTGCTGCCTTTAGTCTGGCGGGCAGTTTATACCGCCCTGGTTTCTTCAACCGCCTACGCCAGGTTCAAAGGTTTGAGGCTCTGAAAAAGCATGCTGCGAGAACTTCGTATCCAAAATTTTGCCATCATCACCGATCTCATGCTCAACTTTAAACCGGGTTTGGTGGTTTTGACCGGTGAAACCGGTGCGGGCAAATCTATTATTCTGGACGCGCTCAGCTCAATTTTGGGAATGAGAGTGGACAGCAGTGTCGTTCGGCAAGGGAGCACTCACGCTTATGTTGAAGCTGTTTTTGACTTGGACCAGGAAAGTTTTGACGCCCTGAGACCCTTGCTTGAAGAAGAGGGTTTGTTTGAAGGGGAAAAGCAACTGGTGCTCTCGCGCGAGATCCGGGCTGAGGGACGCAGCATCGCCCGGGTAAACGGACGCAGCGTAAACATGGGCCTGCAGTCCGAAATTGGCACGGTTTTAGTGGATGTGCACGGACAATCTGAGCACCTTTCCTTGCTGAAAGTGA
>JAQVUC010000194.1 GCA_028699715.1 Anaerolineaceae bacterium
CGATATCCTCGATCTCTGCGGCCATGGGCTGGCTGATCTGGAGGGCGGCATCATCCGAACCCTGCGCGATCCCCTGATAGTGCTCAGTGAAGACCCCCTGCGCATCCTGAGAGCCATCCGCTTTGCCGCAAGATTCGGTTTCCGCTTCGCCCAGGATCTGGAGATCGCGCTCAAAACCTCCGCCCCCCTGGTCAAAAAGCTCAGCCGCCCCGCCCAAAAACGCGAATTGCAACTGATGCGGCAAGACGGCCACGCCGCGCGGGCCAGGCAAATCATGCAAGACCTGGGTATCCTGCCCCAGCTCCAGTAACATAGCATTCCGCCCGTAACTTAGCATTCCGATGCTACATGGACACCCCAACGCGTCTCTCGTCTCGCGTCTCTCAATTCTCAATTTTCAATTCTCAATTCTCAATTAGATACAGCTTCGCCCCGTCGCTTATGCAAGAATCCGGCGACGAAACCCCTCTATATATACTTAGCTGGACAAAGACTGGACAAATCGGGATTTATTTCTGGGGTAGCACGCGGATTACGTGGATCCCGCGGATTCTAAAGTCCGCAGATTAAACAAATTAACACAGATTATCCGGGATGAAAGATCATTGTAAAATCAGTCGCTGGACTGATTGCGTGTCTCTGCTCTCTCCATTCTCAATTAGCAAACCTCTCTCGTTTCTCATTACCAAGCCCCCTGTGGGCGTCAGATCATAGCAAGGGTGTGTAGCGTAGCGGAACCCATCGTAACAGTTCATGAATATACCATTTAGCCCTTAATGGGCGACACAAAACCCCGCAACCGCCCCCATACCCATAACGAATCAATGAATCCGTGTCGCCCCTCCGGGGCTGAACCACATCTTTGAACTGCGTAACAAGGGGTTCACACCCCTCGCTATACTCTGTCGCCCATAAAGGGCTATGCGGAGCTTGAGTCCCATCGGGACGACATTTTAGATAGCCCTCACGCCCCGAAAACCCCGACTCAAGTCCCATCGGGACGACATTTTAGATATCGTGGATCAATATGCCGTGCCGATGGCACTCATATCATTGTGTGACAACCATATGCTATCTGAAATGCCGTTCCTACGGAACTCAATGGTCGGCGTGAATCCAAAACCAATTCAAGCAAAATGGATTTAATTATCAAGGGTTTTACCAGCCCCTGATAATTTTCCTTGACCGAATTCTTGCAAGCTTAAATCTTGGGAATATGAAGTTATTATCAATATGTGGAAGAAACAAATGGACTTCAAAGATCGGATTTTGCAAGTTGACCTGGAGAGTATCGATGATATCTATGCCCATTCAGATAAGCTGATTGCAACAGTAAAAAACTATGACCTTGATAATGGATAGAAGAACAATATAGATTCACAGGAGGCAAGATGGACGGATTATATGGCATTATCCTGATTGTGGCGATAGTAGTAATCGTGATCATTATTCAACGTAAAAAGGGTAGTCACGCCAGCATTCATACCCAGGCTGAGATTGGTATAAACTATATGCTTGCAGAAGCTCAGCAATTTTGTGACAAGGTGTATGAAGATCAGGCTCTTCCCGAAGTTGACATCCCGATCCAGTTAAAGAAGGGCGAAAAGGGCTATCTGAGAGACTTTGCTGAATTTCATGAGCAACGGTCAAAATCCGTTTCAACACGTGGCGGAGGAGCCATTAGGGTTGCCCGAGGAGTCTATATTGGTGGATCCCAAGGTACCAGCCGCAGCGTCCCAGAAATGCGTTTGATAGATCAAGGTGACATATATTTCACCAATCAGCGGATCGTCTTTCTTGGTGAAAACGCAATCAAAGAGTATCCGCTGAAAAAGATTATAAGCATCAGCTCTGCCAACAATGGCTTTTGGATAGCCTCAGAGGGCAAGCAGAAGCGTCAATTCTTCAAAACTCAGAAAAACCCCATGCTCTGGGACGTGATGCTAAAAATGCACACTGAGCTGGAAAACAAAACAGAAATACCCAAGATACATTTGACTTGAGTTCGTAGCGAGCGATGAATCGCAAGAGATTAGACCTTCTGATATTCATCCTGTCGATCTATGTTTTGATTGAGATGTCGTTGGAGTTTGTTCTGCATTTCAGCCCTGAAACCTTGCGGATTACCAATAGTATCGATTTCATCATCTGTTTCATCTTCCTGGGGGAATACTTCTATAACGTTGTTAAAGCTCCCAAGCCTTTGGTCTATGCCTTTGGTCATGGCTTTGATCTGATCTCTTCAATTCCTATGATCCCAAGCTTGAGATTCCTCAGAATAATGCGTGTGTTCCGCTTTATCAGAGGTTTTCGCGGCATTGCTTCGTTGATCAGGCTCTTCCAGAAAAAACCAATGGCAACTGCTTTGGCCACTTACTCGGTTTACACGGGAATCATTTTCATGTATTGCTCCCTGGCCTTCAACAAATATGAAGTCCTGCTCAATGATAAAGTGCAAGGTTATGGGGATTCTTTGTGGATGGCATTCACCACCCTCACCACCATTGGCTATGGCGATATCTATCCCGTCACCACAGAAGGTAGATTCATCGCCGCTGTTTTGGTATTGACCGGAGCAGGTTTCTTTGCCTTACTAAGCGGTGAATTGGCAACCCTATTGATTGGAGCCTCAAAGCAAGAATGCAAGGATAAAGTAGGGCAAAAAAACAGCACCCATTTCTGAATGCTGCCTTTCATGTGGCGTACAACTGCTCCCTAAAGCTTGCTGCCATTTTCCTTAGGATTGCAGACGTCTCGTCTGCAGAAGCAGCGCAGCAGCTTTCCTTTCTTGGCCTCTGGCCTCGCTCGACACGAGACGAATCCTGCCACCTGCAACCTGCAACCTGCAACCTACATCCTGCTATTCAATCTCTGATAATCGAGGATGGGCTCCAATAGTCCTGCTTCAATGGCGGTTTTCACGCTTTTGCAGGGCAGGTTTTGCTCATAGATCGCACCTTTGACATGAGTGGCAATGTCTGGGAATGGGTGTGGGATATCTGGGGCAGCTACCCAAGTGGTTCACAAACTAATCCCACGGGAGCAGATAGCGGGTCTTCCCGTGTGTGGCGTGGCGGTAGCTGGGACGATGTTACCCACAACTGCACCGTTTCCAGTCGTTATTTCGGCGTTGCGACCGCCACGATCCAACTTATAGGCTTCCGCTTGTGTAGGGTATCCCCTTGATTTTTGGATATTGTCCTTTTTGCCTTTTGCAAGGTAGCCGAGGATCCAGACCCGTAGTGGGAGATTCCGATCCTCCGAAACCAGTAGCTTAGGGATGATGCGTTACGGGAGCAGGCCTCCTTTGGAGTTATTGCCGCTGGAAGGGTTCAGGGAAGCCGATAGATTATGAAGTTAATGCTCAGTTCAGGCCAGCCCTCGATCTTGGGGCGGCAATGACTTCAAACAGCGGGAACGCGATACCAGTCAAGCATTTCCGCTGCTTGTTAGTCTAAACTGCCTGTAACTTACCGGCTGTTATAAACATAATGGCAGCTTGACACTCGAAGGCAGGCATGATCAATGGAAAGCAGTTTAAACTCCAAGGGAGACGGGTGTACGGG
>JAQVUC010000195.1 GCA_028699715.1 Anaerolineaceae bacterium
GACTTGAGTCTCCCAAATGGGTTTGTCAAATTCATAAGCGCGCACTACCTGATGAGCCAGTTCCAGCACCAAACGCTTCTGATCAGCCGGTACTTCAGGGTGGATCGGTTCCAATTCTTCTTTGGTGACTTGTCTGACCGTGTAAGCTTTGACGAAATACGAAAGCCCGCTGAGGTCATCCCACAGTTCGTACCATGGCAAGCCAAACTCGTCTTCGGTCTTGTTTAGGACCCAAAAAGTGTTTTCATAATAGAAAGAACGGTGGATATTGCGTCGATTGGGTGCGTGATAAACCTGGGCGATCGGCACAGTGATCTCGCCTATGCAGCCCTCTGCAGGAATGGGGTCTTTTGGAACCTGATTGGGTCGGTTATAGACCGGCTGGACCCAGGCAGCTTCGATATACTGCCCCAGACCAATTTCATACCAACCCACTTTTCGGTTGAGGATATCGCGCCTATAGAGGATTTGGGAAATCGGTAGAACATCATCATAGACCAGGTTATCCAGGGTTGTAGCCAAGTGGTTGGGCTCTGTTTTCACCTGCAGTTTATAGCGTAGGATACGCCCCAGCAGGATATCCGGTCCCCATTTTAAGGAAGCCGCTGAAGCATGGTCAGGTTGAGAAATCATCAAACCTAAAGCTCCCAAGCCCATCGACTTGAGAAAAGTTCTCCGTGTTAGTTTTAAATCTGTCATGGTCAATAGTGTACGTTAACTGGTATCCCAACGAAAGCCCAGTTGTACAACCATCCAGCCTGGCTGGTCTCCATGTTGACGCAGCCGTGGCTCATAGGATAGCCAAAATTGCTGTGCCAGTAGGTGCCGTGGATGCCGTAACCCTTGTAAAAATACATCACATAAGGCACATCCGGCAGGTAGTAATTTGGTCCACTCATATCGTCGTAAAGCAACTTGACCCACACCTTATAAGTTCCTGTGACGGTCGGGGTGTTGGGTAAGCCGGTTGATACCCAAAACCAGTCCACAAGCTTGTCGCCTTCATAGGCGTAAAGGATCTGTTGGCTCAGATTGATATCAATCCACTTATCTCCCAGGGGTTCAACCACAGCAGGTATGTCAGGTTCGTAGACGTAAGGCGTGACCTCAACGGTGGGCACAGGCGTTTCAGTTGGTGTCGGCGTCGCGGTGGGCGTGTTTGTGGGCGTGGGGGTTGGTGTGTTGGTGGGCGTGTTGGTTGGTGTCGGCGTTGGTGTAAAGGTAGCCGTGTTGGTGGGTGTGGGAGTGTTTGTGGGAGTAAGACTGGGTTTGATCAATTCAGCGTTGTTATTTTTGATCAAAAACTGAGCTCCCGCCACCGGGCGGTCAGGGATGATGCCAACCGAATACAAACCAAAAATGATCAATGCAGCCACGGCCATCAGCACTGGCCAGGCCCAGGCTGGACGTTTGCGAGCAGCTGGTGAAGGCTGAACTGCAGGGGCTGATTCAAGTGCGGGGGTGGTAGCAGCCGCGCTCGCAGCCACAGCCGCCGGTGCCCATTGCGCCGCAGTTTGTTCCCTGGTTCGGCTGCTGGACCAACGCATGGCCGCATAAGCTGTGGGGTTGTTAGGGTCTTTATCGAGCACTTCCTGCAACAGTTTGGCACTTGCGGCCGGTTCAGACAACCCAGCCAGGATCAACCTGGCGTCGCTGCTATTCGGATCGAGCGCAAGAGCCTGCTCTGCTAGGTTCCTGGCCAGGGCGGCATTCTTTGCCAGGATCGCTTGCTTAGCCTGGTTGATCAGCATGCCTGCGTCAGTGATTTCTTCTGCCATTCAATTATTATAGCCAAATTGTGATTATGGCGCTTGAACCTCTTCATTGTTCATATAACAACTGATTCCGTCTACGATCCCCTGGGCTAATAACTCGGGTTTCGTCGTCAGGATCTCCTGATCCAGGTTCATAAAACCAATTTCGATGATCCCTGCGGTTGTGTAGGGATCTATTTCATCGAACACATGATAGGAGGTCATGTCAGTTGTTACTGACTGATAATGATACCTTAGTCCGGTTACCTTTGCATAACGATCCGCAATGCACTGGACCAATCTCGAGGAACTTTGATCATTCTTTTGTGAAAAAGCCCCAGCAACCTTGAAGCCGGTGGCGGAGTCGTTGATGTAATCACAGGAGTCAGCATGAATAGAAAGCAGCAACCCAGCCTGGTAATTTTTCAGTCTTGCGTCAAACTCGTCCAATAGTTCCACTTCGTAGCCCGCTTTGATCAATTTCTGCTGGACGTAGGTGGCCACATTGCTGTTGATTTCAAGTTCGGTCAGACCGTTGGAACAAACCGCGCCTGAGTCGTGACCCCTGTGCCCAACTACGATACCAATTTTATTGGTCGGAAAATTATCCGGTAGTACGCCTTCCGCTATTTCCGTTTGCGCGATTATCTCATCTACTGCCACGGCATCAACCATCTCCTGCCCCAAGTTACCCGGCAAAAAATTCGCCGGCATCCACAGAGAAAATAATGATGCGGCAATCACCCCAGCGGTGATGACAGTCGAAAGTGTGCGCCATACAACAGACATAACACTCCTGCCGGTTGCTTTAGGCTCTGGCCGGTTCACTTTTGGTTTGCGTTCTGAAGAAAGGCCCCAGTTTTCGAAGGGATTGCCTAGCCCCATACCATGATTTTCAGCCCCAGAAGCATTTTGCGATTTAAAGCCGTCCATCGATCCTTCTGGTTTTTGCTCAAAGGACTGTTTTTTTCGATCCTGAGCAGCCCGGCGCTGCCAGGGCGCTCCCTTGCCAGCATTCTCATCGTCATCTATTTGCTGCATTTGTCGTGACATAGTAATTCCTGTAAGCCTAAATCGCGCGCGTAATCTGAGCGCTTTTTTTGTATAATTAGCTTAAGCCGATTGGCTTGAAAGGAATGGTGCAAATCCTATGCCAACAAAGCTGAATCAAATTGATCGTCAAAAACTCTTACAAATCGCCCGAGAGACAATTCAGGCAGTCGCTCACCAGCAAAAGCTGCCCGCACTTGACCTGAGCCAATTCAGTGAAGACCTGCAAGCAGAAGGGGCAAGCTTTGTCACCTTGACCGTGGGAGGCAACCTGAGAGGCTGCATTGGAACCTTGCAGGCTTACCAGCCATTGGTGAAGGATGTCCAATCAAGAGCCATGCAAGCTGCAAGTCAGGACCCGCGCTTCCCGCCGGTAAGACCGGAGGAGCTGAAGAGGATCAAAATTGAAATTTCCCGGCTCACCCAGCCCGAGCCGCTTTCCTATGATTCGCCAGAACAGCTTAAAAGTTTGCTACGGGCAGGGATCGATGGAGTTGTCCTCTCGGATGGCTACAAACGGGCTACCTTTTTGCCCCAGGTCTGGGAGGAATTGCCAGATCCTGAACAATTCCTTGGCCACCTCTGCCGCAAAATGGGCTGCAGCCCCAATCTTTGGAAGCATCAGATGCTGGAGGTCGAGACCTACCAGGTGGAAGAATTCTCTGAGTAAAAGCAAAGAGCGAGATAAACTCGCTCTTTTTATCAGTTAGAAACTGTTTTCTTATTGTTTGACTTCTGAGGCGGCGTAGGCCTGGCCT
>JAQVUC010000196.1 GCA_028699715.1 Anaerolineaceae bacterium
GCAAAGAATTGGCGCAATTGCAAGCCACCAGCACCTTCTTATTGGCCTTCATCGGGACGCTGGGCACCGGCATCGCCCTGGCCCGCTTGATCAGAGATTGGAACGGCAGAACCTTTGCCCGCCTGCTCTTGTTGGGCTTTGTGGCCCTCCTGGCGCTGCAAACCACCCGCACCGCCTGGAGAGCGGCTTTCATCGACTACGACAATGCCCGCGAGCTGCTGGTTTACGCCCATTCCACCGAAGACATGAAGAACACCGTCGAGCAGATCGAAACCATTTCCAAACGCCTCTACGGTGACAAATCGATCAAGATCGCCTATGACAACGATGTGCGCTACCCCTACTGGTGGTACATGCGCGACTATCCCAACAAATACGATTTCAACTCAGAGGTCACCAAATCGCTGCAGGATTATCCCATTATCGTGGTCGGGACCTCAAATTTTTCCCGCATCGAACCAGTGGTTGAGAATGATTATTACCAGTACGAATACAAGCGCATGTGGTGGCCCAACGAAGAACTTTATCGAAACTGGTCCTTCAGCCGTGTGTGGGAGGATCTGAAAAACCCTGCCAAACGCTCAGCTTTGTGGAAGTTGTGGTTTGACCGCGATTACACTGACTATGCTCTGGCTTTCAACAATCCCTCCCTGACCCTGGCAACCTGGTCCCCAGCTGACAACGCCCGCATGTTCATCAGAAAAGACGTGGCGGCAAAGATCTGGGAATTCGGCATTAGTCCGGAACCAGAGGAGCCCAAAGTTGACCCCTACGCCGGGGGAACCATCAGCCTTGAGCCGCTGCGGGTGATCAGCCTGGGCGGCGAGCTGCCTTTCAACGCTCCGCGCGACATGGCCACGGCACCGGACGACAGCTTGTATCTGGCCGATTCGCGCAACCATCGCATCGTACATTTGGACGCTCAGGGCGTTTTCCTGAATGCCTGGGGCAATTACGGCAATGTCATGGATGGCGAAGTTCCAGGCGGTTTGTTGAACGAACCTTGGGGCGTGGCCGTGGGACCTGATGGCTATGTTTACGTGGCTGACACCTGGAACCACCGCATTCAGGTCTTCACGCCCGAAGGGGATTTTGTGCGCATGTGGAACACTTTTTATGTGGGCGGCACGCAAGACGGTTTTTGGGGTCCGCGCGGCATCACCGTTGACGACTCCAACCGGGTTTTTGTGACCGATACCGGCAAGCAGCGCGTGGTCATTTTTGACAATCTGGGCAACTACCTGGCTCAATTTGGGGGCATCGGGTTGGATGCCGGCAAGATAGACGAACCGGTCGGGATTGAATTGGATCAGGATGGCCTGGTCTACATCGCCGACACCTGGAATTATCGCATCCAGGTTTTCGCGCCCGATCCTACCGGACTGCAATATCAGTCTGTGAAGATGTGGGATGTGGAAGCCTGGCAAAGTGATTCTTTGGATAACAAACCCTTCCTGGCCTTGGATGAGCAAAAGAACGTCTACATCACCGACCCTGACCGCGGCCGGGTGATCGTTTTCGATCAGGACGGGCAATTCCTGAAGCTTTGGGGCGGCTTTGATAACAGTTACCTGATGACCACCATCAGCGGCATCACCGTAGCAGCAAATGGAAACATCTGGGTCACTGACGCGACCAATAATAGTTTGTTGGAATTTGTGCTGCCGTAAGACAAATTTAGAAAAATTGTTTGAAAAATCGCTTAAAGATTGCATAAACAAAGAGGAGCAAAAGCTCCTCTCTTCATATCACAATCATTGATCATACCGTCTTCCTGATGAGCAGACACTGGCGTAGGAGCAGACCTCCGTGTCTGCCCAGGGTAACCACAGGGGGTTACCCCTACGACCAGGGGATAGATCGTGCCGGCCTCATGGCCGAGCATGCGAATTGACCGTAGGTCTCCAGAATTCTGGTACAGACCTACACCTTGTGTTCACAAATGGCGCATCCAGGTCAAGCACTAAGGCGACGCATCCCGCAAGGGGAGGCTTTGCACTGCGTCGCCACTACCTTGGTGTTCAATATCGAATTTAGCTTCTTTTTTTTCAGAATTCAATAAGGCAGACACGCATGTCTGCCCAGGGTAACCACAGGGGGTTACCCCTACGACTAGGAAATAGATCGTGCCGGCCTCATGGCCTAGCACGGGAATTGACCGCAGATCTCCAAACTTCTCGTACAGACCTGCCACTTATGTTTAATAATAGCGGCCCCAGACCGAGCACAAAGGCGACGCATCCCGCAAGGGGAGGCTTTGCACTGCGTCGCCACTACCTTGGTGTTCAACATCGAAATTAGCTTCTTTTTTTTCGGAATTCAACAAGGCAGACACACATGTCTGCCCAGGGTAACCACAGGGGGTTACCCCTACCATGGGAGACTTGGCTATCAAGTAGCTCGAACGGTCAGGAGATCGGCAAGAACTGAGGTTTTTAGGATTTTCCCAGGATTTTTAATTTTTTCCTAACTTACCCTGTAAAAGTACTTAAAAATTAAGTTCATTCTATATTATTGTATCCTGGGTTTTTTTGATATACTCGGTTTAAAGACAAAAACCACAAAAATATACCTGGAAAAGAATAGGACAATGAGGAGAAGAAAATAAAAACGAGTAAATTAATTTTGTTGTTTATGGTAATCTGTCTGGTAGCCAGTGCGTGTGGCAGTGGTATTATTACAGCGGATTCGATTGTTCCTACTGATACAAAACAGTCAAAATTCTCTGCTACAAATTCTATTCAAGTTAACACTAGCACACCTACTATTCCGATAGAAACTGCAACCCCAACCGAAGAACCTTCAATTGAAATAGTTGTTGAGCGCAATCCCGTAGATTCAAGTATGGTAAAAGGTGTAGAACCTGCAGTGCCGCTCAAATTAGACGAGAACGGAAATATTATTGGTTTACCCCCAAATGCTTCTCAAGCATGGGCTAATAAACTAAAAGCTTTTTACAACGCGGTTATTAAAAAATATCCTACATCTGAAATATATTTGGATGTTGACGTATCAAGTAATTGCTACGTGATTATTATTCTAATGGCTGGTACAGTTTTTTATCAGACATTTAAAAATCAGGATGGAAATTATGTTTATTCTAATTTTCCTTCAAGTTTTGAAAATGTTGATAACCAACTTGAGTTATCTGGAGATTACAAACCTATTAAGATTCCAAATACCTCATTAGGTGTGATTTGGACAGACGGTATTCCGCAGTTATTAGCCAACTATGTTGAGTTACCAAACGGTGAAACCTACTATACGCACTATATGGATTATTCCGGGGTTTGGGATTTTAATGCCTATCCATGGAAAGAAGTCACTGGTGTTAATGAATTAACGTTGGCTTTTCCCGCTGTGGAGATGGATTTGGAACCAATTCATGTTCAGAATACAGAACATGAATACATGGGTGTCAACATTAAAGCCAATTTGGTTGTTGATAAGTCATGCTCACCCGAATTAAATTACGTAGGTATTGATAATCGCTTGTATAGCGAAATCATCGCTAAATCATTGTTCAATGTTTGGTGGGC
>JAQVUC010000197.1 GCA_028699715.1 Anaerolineaceae bacterium
AAGGCTTGCAAGATCATGGAAGCCGAAACTGGCACGTACTTTTTGAGCAAGCAAGTTTATGAAACCGAGTTCCATGCCAGCGTGACAAAATGGCAGGAACGTCAGCAGAACTTGAGAGAAATCTCGGACGCTCTGAAAGCTAAAGACAACGAACTCGAGCAAGCGTCAAGTAAAGGCTATCGAAGCCGGCGCTGTGACGAATACCTGGAACTGGTTGACACTTACGTGAAAGTGGTTGGCAAGGCCGGTTTATTGTCCGGTATCAGCATTGAGAGCAAGAACCTGATGGCGATCCACGATCAGAACGAGCGCATGGCTGGCGGCAAACAAGCGGTTGAAATCATGGCAGAGGCGGTGGCGTGAAAAAAACCTGTCTGATTATAGGGAACGGGCCTTCGCTGGCTGACATACCAAACGAGTTTCTGGCTAAATATCCAACGTTCGGCTCAAACCGCGTCTACTTGAAGTTCACTCCGGATTATTACTCTTTCGTGGATAAGTTATGGGTTGGCAACTACATTGATGACATCAATAAACTAACTTCAAAAGAGAAGTTTATCCGCAACACTTATGCTCACTTAGTACCAGGCTCGCATCCTATCTTCCAGATCAGCGGGTACGATTTCAGCTTCAAACCGCTGGAGTACGTGCACGGCGGATTCACGATAACTTATGTGAATATGCAGCTTGCTTATTATTACGGCTTTGAGCGGGTTGGGTTAATCGGCGTAGACCATTATTACGTTATGGAAGGGCCGGCTCTCACTCATCAAACTGGTCCAGATAAATCTCATTTTACGCCTGATTACTATCAACCAACGGACACCTGGTGCCGGCCTGAAATAACCAAGAATGAGCCTTCGTACCGCATCGCGAAGAAAGTATTTGAGAATGCTGGGCGGGAAATAGTAAACCTGACGGTTGGCGGCAAGCTGGAGATATTCAAGCGAGAGGATTGGCAGACATGGTAAACGACAAGACCGCGCTGGTTATTGGTAACGGGCCAAGTTTAGCTAACATTCCAAATAGCTTTCTTGCGAAGTATCCAACATTTGGTAGCAATCGCATTTACCTGAAATTTGTACCTGATTATTATGCGTTTTGCGACAAACTCTGGCTTCACCATTACATCGAGGACATCAAGAAACTGGATTGTAAGTTGAAATTTATTCACGACAACTATGCAGACCAAATACCTGATGCGATCCCTTTACACGACTTCCCGAAAAGACGCGAGTTCTCTTATGAGCCTTATGAGTGGATTTGCGACGGTTCGACAGTGACATTTGTACTGCTTCAATGGGCTTACTTTTTAGGTTTTGAGCGGGTTGGGTTGATAGGTGTGGATCACCATTACCCGGGCTATAGTGGCAAAGCGTGGGACTTACAGACTGGTAAAGAAAGCGGGCACTTCGCGCCTGACTATTACGGTGACGATGTAACCTATATGAAACCAGCCCTTCACAGCAGCGTACGTAGTTATGGACTTGCCCGCGATGCCTACGAAGCAGCGGGGTGGGAAGTGGTGAACATTACGCCAGGAAGTCAGCTGGATGTATTCAAAAAAGAAGATTGGCATGGCTGGGATAAATAACGCAGTTATTTTGATTCCAGGGTTCAATAATTGGGAGCGCGATACTGTCCCCTTACTTGAATCTATCAGGCTTTATGAGCCGGAGTTGCCTGTCATCTTGGTCGATAACGCCAGCGGAGTTCCTTATCCTGAATGGGAAGGAATAACACAATTCAGGCTTGAAAGAGATGGTGATTACTCATTAGCAAAAGCAAACAATGTGGCCATGAGGTTGGCTGGGGATTACGACTGGTATCTACTGCTCAACAACGACATGAAATTGACGCGCTCATTCAGCCACGAACTGGAAGGACTTGACCCACATTTTTATTATTGCGGTGAAGTTCGCAAAGCCAATAAAACCAACCGCCCACATGATTATGGTATTGGACGGCCATTCATAATCTCACGCGAGTTATATCAAGCAATAGGCGGATTTGATGAGAAGTTTCTGGTTTATAGCTGTGAAGACGTGGATTACTCCTATCGCGCAATGAAGGCAGGGTTCCCGCTCAAGCAACTTGATACGGGCATCTGGCATGCGGATTATAGGGACCAAGAACGGAAAGAACAATATTTACGGTTAGCAGAACAAATCAAGGCTAATGAAAAGTATTTATTGAAGAAACATGGATTTGGCAATGCATGAATACTTGATTCTCGGCAACGGCTTACTCGGGACGGAGCTGAAACAGCAGACCGGCTGGAAGGCTATCACCCGCGAGCGAGACAGATTCGATGTACTCAATTCGTACCTGTTTGGCAGGTACATGAAAGGTTATGACTGCATCATCAATTGCACCGGATTCACGAAGGACCATTCCGACAAATACACCAACCTGGCTTTGAACTACAAGGCGGTGGTTGACTTGGTGGATTATTGCAACAGGCAGGGAAAGAAATATGTGCATATTAGCACGGACATTGTCTATGCCGGCTCGGTCCACTCCGCGAGTGAAGATGACGTTCCAATACACGCCCGCAACTGGTACGCCTATTCCAAACTTCTGGCTGATGGGTACGTTCAAGCGGTTTGTGAAGATTATCTGCTGATCAGGACGGCATTCAAACCGAGACCATTTCCGCATAAAGTGGCGGTAAATAAGGTCGGGAACTTTGATTATGTAGACGTGATAACAGGGTTGATTGTTGAACTTATCGAGGGCGGGGCAAGCGGCGTTTATAACGTTGGTACAAAACTAAAAACAATGCTTGAACATGCCCGCGAAACCGTACCAGATATTGAGCTGAACACGGATAGTCCACCTATTGACGTGAGCATGGACCTCAGCAAGATGGATTCGTTCAGGACAAAGGCCGGCAATGCGTGATGTGGTTGTCGCGTGGATCAGGAAAGTTTGCTCAAGACTTTGGGAGCGCCTACTTTCTATTGGAGATAAGGAACAATAATGCGAACTGAAATGAATCCGAACAGGCAAGCGAAAGCGGACGGTTACGCCCCTTACATTGCCAGTTCCATAATTCATTTACCGAATTTTGAAGGCTATCACAAAGAGCGCTTTGAAGTTGTCAAAACTTCCCTGACCACGATGCGAGAGAACGCCGGGTTAGATTGTCAGATTCTGATTTGGGATAACGGCTCATGCCAGGAATTCAGGGATTGGCTGTTGAATGAATACAAGCCTGATTACGTAGTGCTGTCAAATAACGTGGGGCTGTCAAACGCCCGTGCCGGGTTGATCCGTATGCTTCCACCAGATGTTATTTTGGGCGTGGCCGATGATGACATGTACTACTACCCGGACTGGTTCAAAGCGCAGGTTGAGTTGATGAAATATTTTCCTAACGTTGGGCAAGTGAGCGGTTACCCCGTTCGTACACAAATGCGCTGGGGCAACGCAAGGACGCTTGAGTGGGCGCGCAAGTTTGCCAAAGTAGAAGAAGGCAAGTTTATCCCTGAAGAATGGGACAAAGACT
>JAQVUC010000198.1 GCA_028699715.1 Anaerolineaceae bacterium
AATAAACGGACTTCCAAAAGATGCGATCGTGGAAGTGCCTGCAAGAGTCAACAAAGATGGATTTCAGGTTGATTCAAGCTTTGACCTGCCAAAAGGCGTCTTAGCCCTTCTGCAACGGGAAGTTATGACCAGTCAGTTATGCATCGATTCGGTTGTCCAGGGAGACAGGCAGTTGGCCATCCAAAGCTTGCTGCTTGATCCGGTCATCGATGACCTTGACCTTGCGAAAGAAATCCTGGATGAAATTCTGCAAACAAACAAGGAATATTTGCCACAGTTTTTCGAGTAGAAAAGGTAGGAAGCCATGTCAGATCCCAAAATTATTGATATCGGAAAAAGCCCCGATCCAAAAGAAGATAGGCTAAGGAGCAACATTTTTGAACCTCTCTCCAAAAGAGGCTTTCCGCGCTGGCTGGTCTTTGCGCTGAGTTTGCTTGGTTTGATTTATATCCTCAACCCCACCTTTGGACTGATTGAGTTCATCCCAGACAATCTGCCAATCATCGGTAACCTTGATGAAGGCGCTGCTTTTTTGCTGGTTTTTTTCGGATTACTTGAATTTCTTGAAGGGAAAAAGAACGCCTGATTTAATGGCAATTTTTGTCATAATTAATTGACGCTTTTTTTGAATTGTAGTATATTGTTTGCGGTTCAAGTCGTTTGCAAAATAGACTTTCTAAGACTTTTTCAAACGCCAAAATTTTTTAGATTTTTATTTTAGAGAGGATTTAAGTTTAGCATGTCTGAAAGAGAAGTTGGTACCGTCAAATGGTTTAATGGCGAGAAAGGCTATGGTTTTATCGCCAGAAACTCAAACGAAAAAGATGTTTTTGTGCATTACAGCGCGATCGTTGGCGATGGTTTTCGCACCTTGAAGGAAGACCAAAGCGTTGAGTTTATTGTTGTTGATGGGGCCAAAGGCCCACAAGCTCAGGATGTAAAAGTCCTCGAGTAAATTAGATAAAAGCATTCAAAAAGGCTGCCCTTCAGATTTGGCAGCCTTTTTTCTTAAGTATTTCTGATCAGTTTCGTTTTAGTTCCCGCATAGTGTCTTTTCGACTGACCCCGCTGCTTCGCCCATATTGCTTGAGCTGATATTCCTCGTAATCTGACCAATTCCCCAGGAAGAGTTTCGGTTTTTCCTCACCACCCAAGGCAAGGATATGCGTGGAAATGCGGTCAAGGAACCAGCGATCATGGCTGACGACCACGGCGCAGCCTGCGAATTCCTCCAGGGCTTGCTCCAAGGCACGCAAGGTATTGACATCCAGATCGTTGGTTGGTTCATCCAACAAGAGCACATTAGCACCGACAGTCAGCGTTTTGGCCAGAAAAACACGATTGCGTTCTCCACCGGAGAGTGTGTTAACGGCTTTTTGTTGGTCTGAGCCAATGAAATTGAAAGATCCGCAATAAGCTCTGCCGTTGACTATTGTGTCTCCCAGCTGCAAATTATCCGCTCCACCGGTGATTTCTTCAAAAACTGTCGCATCAGGATCGAGCGTACGGAATTGATCCGCATAACCTAATTTGACTGTATCACCCAATCGCACTGAGCCACTATCCGGCTCTAAAATTCCGGCGATGATTTTGATCAGGGTAGATTTCCCTGCTCCATTGGGACCCACCACCCCAACAATCGATCCGGGTGGTACCGATAAATCCAGATTATCAAGCAAGACCTTATCTCCATAGGCTTTACTGACATTTTCCAACTCGATCACAACATCACCAAGCCTGGGACCAGATGGGATAAATATTTCCAGGTCCTTGCGGACTTTTTCATGTTCCTGGGAGAGGAGTTTTTCGTATGCCGTGACCCTGGCCTGCCCCTTTGCCTGCCTGGCTTTTGGGGACATGCGAATCCAATCCAACTCATGCTGTAAAGTGCGCTGACGTTTGCTTTCGGTCTTTTCTTCCAAACGCAAGCGCTCTTGCTTTTGCTCCAACCAGGAAGAGTAATTGCCTTTCCAGGGGATGCCCTCCCCTCGATCCAATTCCAGGATCCAACCGGCCACATTGTCAAGAAAATAGCGGTCATGGGTAACAGCAATAACAGTGCCTTTGTAATTCTGCAAATGGTGTTCAAGCCAGGCCACTGATTCCGCATCCAGGTGGTTGGTAGGCTCGTCCAAAAGCAGGATGTCGGGCTCCTCCAGCAGCAATTTTGTTAAAGCAACCCGGCGGCGTTCTCCACCAGAAAGGACTTTGATTGGCGTTTCAGGTGGTGGGCAGCGCAGCGCGTCCATCGCCAACTTTAAGTGGCTGTCAATATTCCAGGCATCATGCTGGTCAAGCTTTTCCTGCAGTTTGCCTTGCTTTTCAACCAAGAGATCAAAATCCGCTTCCGGATCAGCAAAGGCTTCGTTGACTGCGTCATATTCTGCCAGCATATCAAAAATTGGCTGCACGGCTTCTTTGATGATTTCGACCACCGTCTTATCCTCATCCAAGACCGGTTCCTGCTCCATCAAGCCGACCGTGTAGCCTTTGGAACGGGCTATTTCACCGATGTAGTCCGGATCTTTACCAGCCATGATGCGCAAAAGCGTGGACTTACCAGAGCCGTTCAAGCCCAGCACGCCTATTTTTGCGCCGTAATAAAACCCTAAAGAAATGTCCTTTAGGACCTGTTTGTTGGGTGGGTGAATCTTCCCGACCCTGATCATCGAATAAATAACTTGTGTATCAGAAGGCATCTGCAGCTCCGCTGTAATTTTCACTCATTGTAACAAAGATACTCGCTTAAAAATAAAGAGGTCTCGAAATCGATGAATCGAGACCTGCAAAAGTCGGGGCGGACGGATTTGAACCGTCGACCTCACGGACCCGAACCGTGCACTCTATCCGGGCTGAGCCACGCCCCGTGAGCCGTTATTATAGCATGCTTTTATACCCCATTTGGAGTCTTTTACTTCAACAATATTAAAATTTTTTCAAGATTTATTTATACTAACTCGAACTATTCATTCTGTAGTGATGTCATACCTAAGCCAAAACGTTTAACCTCTGTGGCACACTTCTAAAAAAGGAGACCTGGCGGTCAAGTAACTCGCGCGGTGAGGACACCGGCGAGAACGTGGTCTTTCAGGGGCGGATCAGCACCTTGAGGATTCCAGGTTTGCCAGCCTGCTCAAAAGCTTCCAGTCCATCTTCCAGGCTGTAAATGGAATCAACCATCTCACCAATTTGCACCAGACCGGAAGCTAAAGCTCTCAAACCAGCGCCATAATTGCCACAGCGGGAACCAATCAGGCTTATCTCATCAACCACCAGTTTTGAGAGATTTACACTCACATTTTCCGCAAAAGTAGATTTCAGTACCAGCGTGCCCCGGGCTCTGACCAAAGACCTTGATAATTCAAAGCCATCCGGTGATCCGGTAGCATCAACCACGATATCAGCTTTTTTGGTTGATTTTCCATCATGACTGTGAGCTTTTATGCCCATAGTGGTTAATAAATCAGCGCTTTCAGGCCGCCGCGCTACCACACTCAAATCACA
>JAQVUC010000199.1 GCA_028699715.1 Anaerolineaceae bacterium
AAAGCCATCCTTAACTATGCACCGGTTGCCTTGGATGTACCTGAAAGCGTACAGGTGTCTGCAGTTGATCCGGTGCTGGAGCTGCAAAAAATGACCTATTATTTGAAATAGATTTATCGGGATTGGCTTCTTAAAATTACATCCAGAATTGGGAATGCCCTGGCAAGCCCTTCCACAGTGCATGTGACGGGATTTTCAACAACATAAGCAGGAATTCCGAGCGCGACTGTAAGGTATTTATCAAGCCCTTTCATCAGGGAGGTGCCACCACAAAGGGCAACACCGCGGTCGATGATGTCAGAAATCAGCTCTGGAGGGGTTTTCTCGAGCACGCGGCGAACCGTGGAGACGATTTCTTCGAGAGGAGGCTGCATGGCTTCCACGATTTCATTGGTTGTCAGGGAGGCGGGTCTGGGTAATCCTGTGACCTGGTCCTGACCCTGGATTTCCATCGTTTTTTCTTCTTCAACCGGTATGGCTGCGCCAATATTCAACTTTAATTGTTCGGCTGTAGTTTGACCGATGATCAAACCATACTTTTTTCGTATGTAATTGGCAATAGCGTCATCGATGCGCAGTCCGGCAACCCGACTGGTTTCAGCACTCACAATACCAGACATAGAGACAACAGCCGCCTGTGTTGTGCCGCCACCAAGAGAAATAATCATATTTCCGGTGGGCGTGTTGATGGGCAGGTCAATTCCAATAGCAGCAGCAAGTGGTTGGGGGATCAGGTTAACTTCTCGCGCTCCAGCACCCAGGCCGGCTTCCTGAATGGCCCGTTTTTCAACACTGGTAACCCCATAAGGAGTGGATATGATCAACCGTGGCCTAAAAAACAAGGTGGGACCGGTAATTTTTCGGATCAATTCCCGCAAGAAAATCTCGGTCAATTCATATTCGGCGATGACACCATGGCGCAAAGGCCTGACAACCTCAATTGATTCCGGTACGCGGCCTAACATACCCAGAGCGGTGGTGCCGTATTCAACCAGTTTCATTTCGTTGACAACAATCGCGACAACGGTCGGCTCTTGCACCAAAATCTGGTTGGCTTCCGCTATTTGCGTGTTAAATGTTCCGAGGTCAATGCCTAATTCGCGAGATAATCCCATTTTTCCCTGCTATTTGAAGGTTAAGATAGTCAATTCTACCATTATTAAGCTTGTTCCAAAGCCAGTATCAGGCTTAGGAGAAAAATTGTAAGGCGTAGCGCAAACGCTCTTCCACGTCTTCGCTGAAGTCTTTTGGAATGCTCTGGACGGCTGTTTGGGCTTCCACGAGGCTAAAACCAAGTGTCACCAGCGATTCGATGACCTCATCGTCAGTAGAGGATGGCACCAAGGCTTCGTAGTCGCCTGTATCCGGGAACTTGCCCTGCAGATGGATGACAATTTTCTGAGCGGTTTTCTTGCCAACTCCAGGAACTCGAATGAAATACTCGGGTTTTTCTGCCAAAACAGCCGTGCGAATGTTATCCAGGGATAGATTTGATAGGATCGCCAGAGCCAGGCGCGGACCAATCCCGTCGACTCCCATGAGCTGGTTGAATAAGTGTCTTTCATCAGCCGTGCTGAATCCGTAGAGAGTGAGCGAATCCTGCCGGATGATTAACTGGATCAAAAGTCTGAGTGAGTCACCCACCTGGTGCTCGCTGAGCATTTTCTTATCCACAAAAACTTCAAATCCGACACCGTGGACGTCCAGGGTGATTGAATCACTGGAGATAAAACTAAGAATTCCGTTGAGTGAGCTGATCATATTCAGGCCTTTTTTCTATGCTGTTGATAAATTTGGTAAAGCATGACACCGGCGGCGATGGAGAGATTAAGCGAGTCGCAAGCCCCTTGCATGGGGATGCTGATCATTTGCCGGCAGAGATTTTGGTACTCCGGTGAAAGCCCTTCGCGCTCGCTGCCTAATAATAACAGGACTGGGTCTGGATAGACTGTCTCAAAACAGTCTTTTTCTGCTTTGTCTGAAGTGCCAATAGCCACGAGCCTGGGGTTGCGTTTTAAAAAGGCTTTCAATCCTTCTACGTCGCTTCGAAATACCGGGATCGTAAAAATTGCGCCCATTGAGGCTTTGACTGCTGCCGGGTCAAAGGGGTCGGTGCTGTGGTCGAGAAGGATTAGTCCTTTCGTCCCAACCGCGTCGGCTGTGCGCAGGATAGTGCCCAAATTGCCCGGGTTTTGCACAGCTTCAAGGGCAACCCAAATGCCGGCATCTATCCCGTCTACTTCCGATAGATTGCCCCATTTTTGCCTGATGACTGCCGCAATGCCCTGGGGTTTATCCTTGCGGGCAATGCTCTCAAAAACTCCTTGGCTGACCTGGGTCACAGTTTTTCCATTCTTCAGGGCAGCAGAAATTAAGTCCTGACCGTAGTCACTGACCAACAATTCTTCGCAATAAATGAGCTCGAGAATTTCAGCCTGTGAGTCCACGGCCTGACGAACCACGCGCAAGCCTTCAGCTAAAAAGGTCTGGGTGAGCGAGCGTTCCTTTGAATCGTTCAGTTTGCGGATCGCTTTAATGTGAGGGTTAGCTGTGCTGGTGATCATTGCTCATCCATCAGGCGCTGCATCTGGAGCGTGCCGAGATGGCACAAGGCAACTGCCAGAGCGTCTGCCGCATCGTCTGGTTTTGGGATTTCTTCCAAACCGAGTGTGATTTTAACCATCTCCTGGACTTGTTTTTTATCCGCGCTTCCGTAAGAAGTGACCGCTTGTTTGACCACGTTGGGGGAATATTCCTCCGTGGGCAGCTGATGCTGCGCCAGACAAAGTGTGATCACTCCCCGGGCTTCACTAACTGCCATAGCTGTTTTTTGATTCTTTTGGAAAAAAAGCTTTTCAACCGCGCAATAATCGGGTTTGAATTGATCGATCAGCCTCGTCAATTCATCAAATAGAAAAATCAAACGGCTGGAGGTGCCCCTCACAGCCGTTGAGTCGATTACGCCATAGGCAAGCATTTCGGGTTCGTTTAAATCATTGAGTTTGATAAAACCATAGCCAGTAATCGCGATTCCCGGGTCGATGCCCAAAACAATCATGATAACTGTTGCTTAAAGAGCCTCAATATGCTCTTGCCCGAACTTGAGGTTGGTAAAAACATTTTGAACATCATCATTATCTTCCAGCGTGTTGATGAGTTTCAGGACCGATACAGTCTGTTCAAAATCAAGTTCAACTTCCTGATTTGGGATCATGCGCAGGCCGGCATCTTCGATGTGAAATTTTCCAGCGACCAGATGATCGTGGATGGCTTTGAAAGTATCTGCAGCGCCAATGATCTCAATGTATCCGTCTTCTTCAGTGACATCGTCCGCACCCGCTTCAAGGGCAGCCTCAAAAGCTTTGTCAAAATTCTTACCGTCAGATTTGATTGAAAAAACCGCTCTTCGGTCAAACTGCCAGCTTACAGAACCACTGCTGGCCAACTCACCACCGCCTTTGGAAAGGAGATGACGCAAATCGGCGACGGTTCTGTT
>JAQVUC010000200.1 GCA_028699715.1 Anaerolineaceae bacterium
GTGAAGAGTGGTCCAAAGAGTTTTGCGAGATTTTTGCTTCGGAAGAGGAGTATTTGGAAAGAGGATTTGGATTTGGTGTAGTGAAGGATGGTAAGCTGGTGTCGGGAGCATCCACCATGACAGCCTACGATGGCGGCATAGAGGTGCAAGTGGCCACGGATGAACATTATCAAGGCCGGGGTTATGCAATGGCTTGTGCTGCTGCACTGATTCTGGAATGCGCGAAGCGGGGGATTCGACCTTGCTGGGATGCAGCCAATGAAGCTTCTCTCCATATGGCGTTGCGATTGGGGTACGAATACCAGGGAATCTATACTACCATACAGATGAGCCGAAATGAACAGTGAATGGAATTATAGGCGTTTCATAAGATCCAACACATGAAAGCCTATCAACAAGTAAGTGTTAGTATTGGTATCCTTTAAGTCGATTCCTGTGGTTTCTTCTATTTTCTTCAGCCGATAACCCAGTGTATTCCGGTGGATGTGAAGGGCTTGACAGGTTTCTCCCACGTTTTGATGGTTCATGACGTAGGATTTCAGGGTATCCAAGTAGTCGGTATTGTTGTCCTGGTCATGTTTTTTCAGCTGATTTATGGCAGGATGAATGCAATTTTGTGGTTGAATCTTTTCGAAAGCAGAGAAGAGTATGGTTTCCAACGCATACTTTTCGAAAAAATATATTCTGAGTTGGGAATCCATTTTTCGCCCTGCCGTCAGCGCCATGGAGGCTTGTTCCCTATATTTAGAAATGTGCTCCAGACTTTGGAAGGGCAAGCTGATTCCTCCATACAGGCCAATGGATTTCATGATAGATTCCATACCAACGAGGGTTTCCGTAAGGATGCCCTTTTTGCTTTGTCGGTAAAAGAGGAGATATAGTGTGTGGCCTTGAATATGGTAAACCATAGAGGTAGTATGAAGTTTGAGTTGCCGGAGGAAGAAGGAAAACAGTTCTTGCCGGTTGGCTTCGGGAGGAGAGGATATGGCCATCATGACGTAGGTATCATGCAAATCCAACTTTACCAGTTCGGACCAACGAGCAAGTTCCAAGGGGTCCTGCACATTTCCCATAATAAGTTCTCTGGCAAAGGACTGCAAAATGATGTTGGTCTCTTTTCGGGACAGACCTTTTTTCTCCATCATAATCCCCATGGCATCCGCTACTACTTGAAGGGCTTCATCCTGCCAGGATTGATAAGCTTCCTGAGTACAAAGAACTGCAATATATCCGATGATACCGCCCTCGGAACGAATGGCGGTGGTCAGTCTGGGATGGTCTTGAAACCAACCCCAATTCAGAAAAATAGTTTCCCCAGGGGATTGGTTGACTTTGTCTATTAAGTCATGTTCCTGAAAGATTTGGACGACTTCCAACGGCACCTTTTTCTCCGCCAGAGGCATATCCCAGCATAAGTCATCCTGTGGGGTGGGAGGGTAATTTTGTGCCAGCATTTCAAAGGATGCATCGCATACGGCAATAGGCATTTGGAATATTTGATATGCCGCCTTCAATACTTCATCAAAGCTTCCTGATTTGACCGCATCAAACATGATGAGGG
Source organism: Anaerolineaceae bacterium (assembly GCA_028699715.1). Classification (GTDB taxonomy): domain Bacteria; phylum Chloroflexota; class Anaerolineae; order Anaerolineales; family Anaerolineaceae; genus Mesolinea. Next base: position 1,562 of record JAQVUC010000200.1, read on the forward strand.
TAACTTCTTTTTTATCCATCATATACCTCTCAATCAAAGCCATTTTGTAACAGTTGTTGGTACCTCATATTATCTCATAAATCCACGGGAGATGAAATGAAAAGTGGAGAGATGATTGTGCAAAATGTCGAAAAGACAGGAGGGGATTCATCTTAACGCACATTGTAGATTAATTAACAAACCGATACAATGAAGCCAAGATGGATTTCTATCCGGAAATTCATGGATTCGTAAGAAGGGGGTAATATTATGAGTAAGCAATTTCCAAATCTTTTCTCGCGTTTTCAAATCAATGGGTTGGATTTGAAGAATCGTATCGCTATGGCACCCATGGGAACTTTTTCGGAAGATCGAAACGGATTTCCCAACGAAAAACAGATTGAATATTACAGAGCTCGTGCCAGAGGAGGCGCCGGTCTCATTATGTTGGAAGGCCAGTACATTACCAATAAGACGGACCCGTGGATTGACTATGTTACCACTGCCGGCACCGATGAACAGATGAAGGGTTGGGCTCTCATTGCGGAAGCATGTCATGCGGAGGGGGCAAAAATTTGTTTGCAGCTAAGTTGCGGACTGGGAAGAAATGCGTTTCCTTTCAGTGATGACCCCATGGTTTCGGCATCAGAGGTTCCCTCCTTCTATTTCCCGGATCGTCCTTGTCGGGCACTGACCAGAGAGGAAGTAAAGGACATCGTGGAAGCTTACCGGACCGCTGCCAGAAACGCCATTCGGGCAGAAGCGGATGCGGTAGAAATTCACGCCCATGCTGGATATATGATTGACCAGTTTATGACGCCGGCTTGGAATAAAAGAACCGACGAGTACGGTGGAAGTTTCGAGAACCGTATGCGTCTGGTGACGGAAATCTATCAAGCCATCCGAGGGGAAGTAGGTTCCCATTATCCCATCATGATTCGTATGGCTGCAGATCACGACTTCCCGGGGGGAAGAACGCTGGAAGAAAGCATTGAAATCGTCAAGTATCTGGAGAAGTTGGGCATGGATGCCTTCGATATCGACCTGGGATGTTATGAGAGAAAGCAATGGATTGTTCCTTCCATTTACTCTGGGGATGCTTGTATGATGGAATATGGAGCGAAAATCAAAGAAGTGGTCAACGTACCTGTGTTAGTGGCGGGAACCTTGACACCGGAAACGGCAGAACAGGCTTTAGCGGAAGGGAAGTGTGATGTGGTGATGTTTGGACGTCAGCTCATTGCCGATCCGGACACTCCCAACAAATTGTTGGATGGCATGGCGGAGGATGTGAGACCTTGTCTCTATTGTAACGAAGTCTGTGTAGGTCGATTGTATGAAAACAGAGTCATCTCCTGTGCCATCAATCCGCAAGCTGTCTTTGAGAAAGAGTATCCTTTGGTGAAAACCGACCATCCTCGAAAAGTGGTAGTGGTGGGTGGTGGCCCGGGAGGCATGGAAGCCGCTCGTGTGGCGGCTTTGCAAGGCCATCAGGTGAAGCTTTACGAGAAGGGGGATGCCCTGGGAGGACAGCTGATATCTGCATACCAACCACCTTTTAAGAGAAGGTTGCGATTGTTCGTGGAATGGCAGAAACTGCAGCTGCAAAAAGCCGGCGTCGTAGTGGTGATGAATCATGAAATCAATGCCGATTCTCCAGAGCTGGAAGAGGCGGATCGAATCATTGTGGCGGTAGGAGCAGAAGTATTTAATCCCCCCATTCCTGGAGTGGAAACCACGGTGAATGTTCTCACGGCACATACCCAGCCCGACACGATAAAAGGCAATAAAATATTGGTGGCGGGTGGTGGCGCGTCCGGTTGTGATTGTGCTTTGGAACTGGCCATGGAAGGAAGAGAAGTATCTATTGTAGAAATGGCGCCGGAATTGGCCCCTGAAATGCTTTTGGACAATCGAAACCCATTGATGTTCCAGAGGGAAA
>JAQVUC010000201.1 GCA_028699715.1 Anaerolineaceae bacterium
ATCCCCGGAAACATTGGACGCAACTACGTCTGCCGCATGATCATTCGCCGAGCTGCCCGTTTTGCCCGCAAAATCAACCTGACAAAACCCTTTATGGCAAAAGTGGCCCGGATAGTGATCAATGATTATCAGCAAGCCTATCCGGAATTACTGGCCAACCAGCAATTGATTGCTGAAACCCTGACGGCTGAAGAGGTACGCTTTGCCGAAACGCTGGATAGTGGTTTTGCTCAATTGCAAGAGTATATTGAAGAACTTGAAGCCGATAACAAGAGCACTTTGGACGGCAAGCGCGCATTTGATCTTTACGCGACCCTGGGTTTCCCAGTTGAAATCACGCGCGACATCCTGGCAGAATCTGATCTGAAGGTTGACGAAGCTGGCTTTTTCGAAGCAATGGAAGCCCATCGGCTGGCTTCGGGTAAAGGTTCCGCTTTTGCTGAAATCCAGAATCTGAACACCGAACTCTACCAAAACCAAATTGCCAAACTGCAGCAGAATGGTTTGCTTGAAGCCGACGGCGTAATTCACGACCCCTACTCTTCCATGCAAACCCATACCAAGGTTTTAAGCATCATCCAGGACGGCAAAGCGCTTGATTCGGCAAAAGAAGGCGACCAGGTCGAAATCCTGGTAGCCAAAACGCCCCTTTACCTTGAATCCGGCGGTCAGGTGGCGGATACAGGCAAAATCAGTTCCGACCCTGCTGGTCTTTGGGAAGTTCGGGTGGATGCAGTTTCGCGCCCGGCTGCCGGGGCAATTGTCCACAAGGGCAAAGTTCTCTTTGGCAATCCAAAAGTAGATGATCTGGCTGTTGTTAAAGTAGATGAAGAGCCGCGCCGTTCGACTATGCGCAATCACACCGGTACCCATTTGCTTCACGCTGCTTTGCGAAAAGTATTGGGGGAGAAATTACATCAGGCCGGATCTTATGTTGATCCGGAACGCATGCGCTTTGATTTCAATTACCCCCAGGCGGTTAAAAAAGCTGACCTGCTGAAAATCGAAGCGCTGGTCAACCAGATGATTGCTGACGAATATCCCGTTCTTAAGACGACCAAAACCCTGGACCAGGCCAAAGCCGAAGGCGCGATCGCGCTCTTTGGGGAGAAATATGGTTCCACTGTCCGCACAATCGAGGTCGCAGATGAGCGCGGAAGGGTCTCGTATGAGCTCTGCGGTGGCACACATGTGGATAACACCGCCCAAATTGGTTCGTTTTACATCATCTCGGAGTCCTCTGTGGCTGCCGGCGTACGCCGCATCGAAGCCGTAACCGGACTGCCAGCCTACCGCTTTGCGCGCGAACGGCTTAATCATCTAAATTCGGTTACTTCCTTCTTGCAAACCAATCCTGCTGAGGCTTTGGGCAAGCTTGAAGCGCTTGAAACTGACTTGAAACAAACCCGTTCTGAGCTCGAGCAGCTGCGCACTGAAATGGCGAATCAAGTCTTTAAACAGAAATTGGACTCAGTCATGGAAATCGCCGGTGTGCCGGTGCTCAGCGCCATCATCGCGAATGCTGACATTGACGCCCTGCGCTCTTTGGCAGACCAGTTCCGCCAAAAACACCCCAGCGGAGTGGTTGTTTTGGGTACTGTTGCCAATGAAAAACCGATCCTGATTGCCGCGGTTACTCCCGACCTGATCGCCCGCGGGCTCAAAGCCGGAGAGCTGATCAAACGGGCAGCTCAAGTGGTTGGCGGCGGTGGTGGAGGCCGACCGGATATGGCTCAGGCAGGCGGCAAGGATCCGTCAAAATTGGCTGAAGCACTTGACCAGGTGGCTGCCTATATCAATGAGAATTTGAAGTAGGGTTCATGCCTGATTCAGTCACACCCATCCGTCAGCAGTATCTGGATATCAAAAAGCAATATCCGGACGCGATTGTGTTCTTTCGGCTGGGTGATTTCTACGAGACCTTCGATGATGACGCCCGCACAGCCGCTGAAGTGCTTGACATTGTCCTGACTTCACGCCCGGTTGCCAAAGGCATACGCGTGCCCATGGCCGGCATCCCCTACCATGCGGTTGACAACTACCTTGGACGTCTGATTGAAAAAGGTTACCACGTTGCCATTTGTGAACAAGTGGGAGAGCAGCCTGATAAAGGAATTTTCCCCCGCGAGGTCATCCGGGTGGTCACACCCGGGACCTTGGTCGAGCCCAATCTGCTGCCCAGCGGTAAAAACAATTACCTGGCCTGTTTTTTTCAGCAAGATAACAAGGCTGGCTTAGCCTATGTTGATATCAGCACAGGCGAACTGGCAGCCACTGAACTCTCCGAAACCAATGTCCAGGTGCAGCTCTTAGCTGAATTGGAGCGAATTGGTCCGGCAGAAGTGCTGGTTTCAGACGCTTTGGATGAAAAACTAAAACTTGACTTCAACCTGACCCGCATCCCCAACTGGTATTTTGAACCCGGCCGCGCCCAGGAGCTGATCAAAAGCCAGTTCAACCTTATTGATCTTGAAGGTCTGGGGCTCAAACCCTATCCCCTGGCAGTGCGAGCCACCGGCGCGCTGCTGAAATTCCTGCAGGAAACGCAAAAAGGATCGCAAAAGCTGGAACTGAGCTTCAGCACCTACAGCCTATCCGATTTCATGGTGCTGGACGCGGAAACGCGCCGCAATTTGGAGCTGACTGAAACCCTTAGAGAGAACAAAACCGAGGGCTCCTTGTTGGGGGTTTTGGACAAAACCCACACGGCCATGGGAAAACGCTTGCTGCGCTCCTGGGTAAACAAGCCTTTGCTGGACGTATCCATGATAGAGCAACGCCTTGAGGCAGTCACTTACTTCTTTGAGCGCGGCGTGGAGCGGCAGCAAATCACCGAGCTGCTCAAACAGCTGCATGACATCGAAAGGCTGGTTAACCGCATCAATTCCAGCAATGCCCGCCCCAACGATCTGCTTGCCCTCCGGGAAGATTTGACCATCCTGCCGCAACTTTTGCCATTATTGGACCAGGAAGATCCGGCTCTCCAGCCTATTCTTGCAACTTGGCAGGGCTTTGAACCTGAGCTGGAACTTTTGAATGCCGCCATCAGCGACGAACCACCGGCAACGCTCAACAATATCGGGCTGATCCGCGAAGGTTTCTCCAAGGAACTGGACCAGGTTGTTTCTTCCTCCAAACACGCCCGCGATTGGATCAATTCGCTTGAATCCTCAGAACGCCAGCGCACAGGGCTCAAAACTTTGCGCGTGGGTTTCAACAAGGTTTTTGGCTACTACATTGAGATTTCACGCGGGCTGGCTGACAAAGCCCCGGAGGAATACATCCGCAAACAGACCCTGGTAAACAGTGAGCGCTATATCACACCTGAGCTAAAAGAATATGAATCCCTGGTGCTAAACGCGGAAACGCAGATCCACGAAATCGAATTGAAAGTATTCAAACAGGTCTGCGCTCAATTAGGCAAGTCCAGCCAAAATCTGCTCGACCTTGCCCGCAAACTGGCGCAGATGGATTGTCTG
>JAQVUC010000202.1 GCA_028699715.1 Anaerolineaceae bacterium
TGTTTACTGCCGGATCTTTTTCAGCTGTTTGTTTTGAGGAGCCTTTTCCGCTTGCAATTTTGCGGTTGTTTACCAGAGCGACCACTTCAAATAGCTTGTCGTCATCGGGTCCGCTTTCACTCTTCAATACATAAAGTGGTGAAGCGTAGCCTTGTGCCAGAGCCCACTCCTGCAAACGCCTTTTAACATCTGATTCCGCGTGTGATTTTAAGATCTCGCTCGATTCTGTTTCCAACAAGGGAACGATGAAATCCTTAACCGTCTCAATATCGGTATCCAGATACATGGCAGCAATCAGCGCTTCAAAGGCATCGCATAAGATAGCGTCGCGTTCTCTACCGCCGGTGCTTGCTTCTCCCCGTCCAACCAGGATCGCAGGACCCAACTCGATTTTCCTCGCGAAAGCAGACAACTGCTGAGTATGAACCAGGGCCGCCCTCACTTTTGTTAGAAAACCTTCTTGTTTTTCTGGATAATGGTTATAGAGCCATTCGGCAACGATAAAATTGAGGATCGCGTCCCCCAAAAACTCCAAACGCTCGTTATCTTCAAGTACATCTTTGTTCTCGTTCATATATGAACGATGTGTCAAAGCCCTTGTAAGCATAAAAATATCGGAAAAGTTTTCCGGTAAATGCTTACGTAAATTTGTTAAAGCGGCAAGTTCAATCATTTTTCTCCACGTTGAACAGCCGATTCGTTTGTCATCCTCCCGTTTGATCGATATCAAACGAATCAGCAGTTACTATCTAAATCACATACTTGATTTTAACCCAGAACCAGTAAAAATTATCACATCAATTTCTGAAGCTTTTTGACCCAGTTTTAACAATCCTGCAAAAGCCATGACAGATGTCGGCTCAACATAAATCCCACTCCTGGATGTGAGCTTGTATGCGTTGATGATTTGATCTTCTGATATCGCGCACAAATCGTCCCATCCATGCTTTAAGTCAGAGAGAATTTCTTTCCCTCGAACTGGATTTTCGATCACAGTCCCCTCAGCAACACTTCCCTGGCCTGAAGGTACAAATGGACTGCCATTCCAGGAGCTGACAAGCGGGCTGCAGCGTTCTGGTTGCACTCCGATCATCTTTGGTCTTGGAACAGCTCCCAAAAAATTGCTGACTGCTTCAAAACCTTTCAAGACACCGTAGAACAAGGAACCATGCCCAATCGGGCAAAAAACTCTATCCGGTAAGCGGCCTAACTGTTCGTAAATTTCAAAAGCAATTGTTGCATAAGCAGCCATGCCAAAAGGCAAAAGTGCATGGCTGGCATAGGCTGCTCTTCCTTCTTCAACAGCCTTTATGACCGCTTTATTGGCATTCTCGCGCGGTCCGGACACAGGCATGATCCTGGCACCAAAATCCTTGATTTGCTTCATTTTTGGACCGCTGGTTGACTCCGGCACATAGATGCCGCTCTCAACACCGTACGCGGCGGCGTACATCGCCAAAGAAGCTCCAGCATTGCCAGACGAATCTTCAACAACTTCTTCGATGCCGCGCTGCCTGATAAAACTCATGCTGATCGCTGAGTTGCGGTCCTTAAAAGCGCCGCTGGGATTTAAACTTTCAAGCTTGCAGTGCAGCTTCATCCCCGCGATTTCTCGAAAGACTAAGGGGGTCTCTCCTTCACCCAGGTAAGAGGATGGATTCTGACCTATCCCAATCAAGTCTCTAAATCGCCAAAATCCAATTTCATTTGTCCTTGAGCTGGAATCGTATTCTAAATTCCGGAAAGTATAAACACCACCGCATTCCACACATCTGTGGGGTAAGCCTTCTGACGGGTAAAGCGCGCCGCAATCTCTGCAAACAAATTCTGTCATCTTTTCCTCTATCGAGCAATTATTAAGTATACCTGTTTCGTACCTCAAACACGGCTCAGCCTGCGCTATAATTAGACTATGGCGAAATTATGGCTACACCAATCTGATTCCTATGAAATTTCAACGGAAATTTATTCAGGACCTTTGGAGTTACTCCTGGAACTGATTCAAAAAGCTGAGTTGGATATCAACAAACTTGCTTTAGCCCAGGTGACTGATCAATTCCTTGATTACATCGAAGCCCACAAGACAGCTGATCCGGATTACTTATCTGAATTTTTAATTATTGCTACCAAGCTTGTTCAAATCAAATCAGAATCCTTGCTGCCGCGACCACCTGTCAAAGAAGAGGATGAAGAGGATCTCGGGGAAACCTTAGCCCGGCAGCTGCTGATTTATCGTGAAATAAAAAAAACCAGCAAATGGTTGTCCGAACGTTTGGCTAATGATTTTCGCAGTTACCAGCATATCCCCCAAACTTTTCCAGTTAATGTGCAGCTGGATTTGACCGGATTGAGTATTACTGATCTGATCATGGCAATTGAAAATTTGTCCAATCGTCAACCTAGCTTGGTCGATAATGCGGTCATAAATATCCCCAGGATGACTCTGAAAAACAAGGTAGAGGATATTGTCCACATTTTGCGCAAGGATAAGCAAACCAGTCTGTCAGCGATTCTGGGAGACAACACGGATAGGATCCAAACGATCGTTGTATTTCTGGCCATCTTAGAGTTGGTTAAACAGCACTTGATCAAAACTGACCAAAACGCGAACTTTGGGGATATTAACTTATTCCCTGAAGACGATCTTTTTGAAACCGACGAAACTGAATTAGAAATTAACGAGCTGTAGATTTATACATTTATACAAATCGTTGATGCTTTTGCTATATAATTACCTATAAGAGGAAAAAATGTCTGAAACCATGCCAGAAAAACAATTAACTGAAACTGCTCAAACCAAGGCAACGCCAGTCTCAACAGAGTCATCAAGCAAAGGTGGCACAGTTGCCATCATCGTTGTGATCCTTGTAATTCTTGCAATTATCGCTGGAATTGTGGTTTTGGCTTTCCAACCCGGTGGAGTGGTCACTCAGGTCAGGGATATTTTCATCATTTTGATGGCATTGATGATGTTTGTGATTGGTATCGCGCTCGTGGTATTGATTATTCAATTAGCTGATTTGACAAACTTGCTAAAAAATGAAATCAAACCAATCATGACTTCCACCACAGACACGGTCAACACGCTCAAAGGCACTGTTCGCTTTATGAGCGACAACCTGACCGAACCAGTTATCAAAATGAATCAATCCTTTGCTGGTGTCAAAAAAATTGCCCAGCTTTTGCGTTTCAAAAAGTAATAATTAGAAGAATAGGAGAATAACATGTCAGAAGAAACTAATTTTGGATCGTTCGTAATGGGCTTTACAGTTGGAGCACTTGCAGGTGCAATCGCCTCCTTGCTCTTAGCCCCTCAGACCGGTGAGGAAACTCGTCAGGTCATCAAAGAAAAAGCAATTGAATTAAAGGACAAAGGCGCCGAAAGCTATGAAGAAACAAAGCACCGCGCTGAAATCGCCTATCAGGATGCACTGAAAAAGGCTGATGAACTTGCTCAAGTTACCAAAGATAAGGCCCA
>JAQVUC010000203.1 GCA_028699715.1 Anaerolineaceae bacterium
GTAACCGTGAGCTTTTAACACACCCTTGAGGGAGGCGTAAATCTCAGCACCCCAGCGCAGACCCTCTGTGAAGGTCTCGGCGCCCAGAGGCATGACCATGAATTCCTGCGCGTCGGTTGACTGCCAGCCTGTGTGCGCGCCGCCATTCAGGATGTTCATCATCGGAACTGGCAGAACGTGAGCAAAAACGCCGCCCAGATAGCGGTAAAGGGGCAAACCCAACGAACTGGCTGCTGCTTTGGCAACTGCCAGGCTGGTGCCTAAAATTGCGTTGGCGCCAAAATTGGACTTGTTTTCGGTCCCGTCCAATTCCAGCAGCAGTTCATCGATTTCTTTTTGTTCAACCGCGTCCATCCCAAACAATTCGTCTGCGATTTCATCGTTAACATGGTTAACGGCTTCGAGCACGCCCTTGCCGTTGTAGCGGTCCTTATCGCCATCACGCAGCTCAAGAGCTTCGTGAATCCCTGTGGAAGCTCCGGAGGGGACTGCTGCCCGCCCAAAACTGCCATCTGCTAAAACCACTTCAACTTCTACAGTGGGATTTCCACGTGAATCCAAAATTTCTATTGCATTTACATATTCGATAATTGTGTCCATAGTCATCTTCCTTTTCTATTTTTTTGGAGATAGTGAAATTATAATCCAAGCTTTTCTAAATTATGCCTTAAATCCAGGAGCAATCAGCTTATCCGGCAGTCCTTTGCGCTGGCAAGCCGCCTTGATCAAGCCCAGGAATAAGGGGTGAGGACGATTCGGCCTGGATAAAAATTCAGGATGGAATTGTGAGGCGATCATGTAAGGATGGTCTTTCACTTCCACAATTTCTGCCAGCAAACCGTCAGGAGAAATTCCGGAAAAGATCAAACCGTTATCACGCAAAACTTGCCTATACTCGTTATTGACCTCATAACGATGGCGGTGGCGTTCTACAATTTCTTCCTGATCGTATAGGCTTTGCGCCAATGTACCTTTTTGCAGAGCGCAGGGATATAGCCCAAGCCGCATGGTCCCACCCAGGCGGTCAAGACCCTTCTGTTCATTCATCAGATCGATCACCGGGAATTCGGTCACCTTGTCAAATTCAGCTGAATTCGCGTTTTTCAAACCCGCCACATTACGAGCGAACTCAATCACCAATACATGCAGCCCCAGGCACAAACCCAGGTAAGGCACTTCATTTTCACGGGCATACTTTGCTGTGCGGATCTTGCCTTCCACGCCCCTGCTCCCAAAACCTCCGGGCACAATAATGGCATCGACCCCGGCAAATGCGGCTTCGGGATCATCCGCTTTTTCAAGATCGGTCGAGGATATCCAATCGATGTCCACATTCACACCGTAATAAAGGGCAGCATGGTTCAAGGCTTCCCGCACGCTCAAATAGGCGTCATGTAATTCAACGTATTTGCCCACAAGTCCAATCTTGATGGTCGGTTTTGGTTTCCCCAATTCTTCTACCATCCAGCGCCAACCGCTCAGCTCCGGTTCATGCTTGGCTTCAAGTCCCAAGACGTCCAATAAAATTTCTGCCACACCCATGGCTTCAAGCTGTAAGGGGATCTCATAAAGCCTGTTTGCGGTAACAAGCGGGACCACGCCTTCAGGTTTCACGTCGCAGAACCGGGCAATCTTTTGGCATAGTTCTTTCTCTACAGGATAATCACTGCGAGCGATGATCATGTCAGCCAGGATACCAATCGAACGCAATTCCCGGACGGAGTGCTGGGTTGGTTTGGTCTTGGTCTCAGCGGTGGCTTTTAAATAGGGCAGCCAGGTGATGTGTACGAAAGCTGTGTTGTCTTTGCCCAGCTCATTGCGCATTTCCCGAATTGCTTCAAGAAAAGGCAAACCTTCGATATCGCCAACTGTTCCGCCGACTTCGATCAGGGCGATTTCTGCATCGCTGGGGCGTCCCAGCAGATCTATGCGTCTTTTGATTTCATTGGTGATATGAGGCACAACTTGAATCGTGCCTCCCAGGTAATCACCTTTTCTTTCCCTGTTGATAACTTCTTCGTAAACCTGGCCAGTGGTTACGGTGCTGGTGCTTTTGAGATGCAAATCACAAAAACGCTCATAATGCCCCAGATCAAGGTCAGTTTCTGAACCATCATCCAGGACAAAAACCTCGCCATGCTGGTATGGACTCATGGTTCCGGGGTCTACATTGAGATAAGGGTCAAGTTTTTGAACGGTAACAGAAAAACCGCGCGCTTTGAGCAAACGCCCTACGGATGCCGCGGTTACGCCTTTCCCTACAGAGGAAAGAACCCCACCGGTAAAAAATATGTACTTGCTTACCATGTTGTCTCCGTATTATTCTGGCTTAAATGTAAGGGGAGGGCTTTTTTGTCCAGCCCTCCCCGGATTTGATCAGGTGTTTGCGTGCGCTGATCGTCTTAACGGCATGCGTTAATCTCCATCATTGCTTTGCTTGGTTTTCATGGTGCGGTCAAAAATATCGTCCGCTTCATTGTCCAGACCTTTGGCCTTTTTTATACGGCTGGTAATCTCAGGACGACGTTGTTCAGCACGATCCATGGCTTTTCGCATGGCAATTTCCATAAAAGTGGGGTCTGGAATGACTTCTTCATCCACTTCTTCGACCACTTCTTGTTTTCCGCCTTTGCCTTTACGCTTTGAAGGGGCAGCTTGAACATAAAGTTCTTCCGGGTTTTCTTGCAGAGCTTTCATGCTCAGCTTTATTTGTTTCTTGCGGCGGTTGACTTCCAAAACCTTGACATCAACTTCATCGCCAACTTTGACAACTTCGGAAGGAACGCGCACATAATTGTGTGAGAGTTCACTGACGTGAATCAAACCAGGGCGTTCCGCGCCGATCTCAACAAAAGCGCCAAAGGATTCCAAACGAACAACTTTGCCTTTCAAGGTCATTTCAGGGGCAAGTTCGCGCCATTCGTATTGCAATGGTTCGCGCATGGTCAATTCATAGTGATCTTTCAACACTCGTTTGACCCAAACGTTGACCACTTGGTCAACCTGTAGAACAGTATCCAGATTGGAGACTACTTTTTCTGCGTCAGCCGGATCGACCACCTGGGAGATATGTAAAAATGCGGGTAATTTTGAACCAATGTCCACTAAGGCGCCTTGCAGCGAGGTTTTAATTACCTTACCTTCGAATTTTTGCTTCGCAGTAATGGTTTGATCTTGTTCGTTATTTGATTGTTCGATAGGCTTATCCATTTTTTACTCCCAATGGGTTTTATTCACAATTGTTTATTTTACACTTCCGTGTAAGTTTAGTCAATAAATATGCTTAATTTCAATTTATTGGATACCAAATTAGCCCAAAGTATACCAGAAAATCCTTTTGAAATTGATAATTCAAGCATATATTGTAAGAGCAACATGATAATGTCCTAAAGTAGCAAAATAGAAATGTCCTAATTACTATTAGGAGCTATGAAAAGGACTATCGAAATGAGCAATGAAGAACTACTCCGAAAA
>JAQVUC010000204.1 GCA_028699715.1 Anaerolineaceae bacterium
CATAAGCGGTATACGTACCGAGGCCAGAGTCCAGGCTCTCAGCGGCATCCAGGAGGGCGACACCCTGATAATATCAGGGGTGATGCAATTGCGCACAGGAAGTAAGGTGATAATTGATCAAATCAGGCAGACAAAATGAACATTTCCGAACTTAGCATACGACGACCGGTTTTGGCCACTGTTGGGATGCTGATCATTCTGCTTTTCGGTTTTATCAGCTATACCTTTTTGGGAGTCAGGGAGTATCCCAGTGTTGACAATCCCATTATTTCGGTTAGTGTCAGTTATCCGGGTGCCAATGCAGACGTCATTCTAAACCAGATTACAGAACCCCTGGAACAAAACATTAACGGAATTCCGGGCATACGTTCCTTATCAAGTACCAGTAGCCAGGGTTCCAGCCGTATTACCATAGAATTCGAACTCAGTGTTGATCTGGAAACAGCGGCCAACGATGTCCGGGACAAAGTGTCGAGAGCTCAGCGTTTTCTACCCAGAGACTGCGATCCGCCCACGGTATCCAAAGCCGATGCTGATGCCAGTCCCATTATGATGATTAGTATTCAGAGTGAAAAGCGATCACTGATGGAACTTAGTGAAATTGCAGAGCTCACTGTAAAAGAACGTTTACAAACCATTCCCGATGTAAGTGGCGTCAATATTTGGGGCGAAAAACGCTATTCCATGCGCATGTGGCTCGATCCCGTCAGGATGGCAGGCTACGGTGTTACCCCCATGGATGTCAAAAGCGCTCTGGATAAAGAAAATGTCGAGCTTCCTTCGGGTAGCATTGAAGGCAACACCATTGACCTTTCACTTAGGACTCTGGGGCTGATGCAAACAGCCAGAGAATTCAACGATGTTATAATTAAAAGATCGGGCGAAAAAATTGTACGATTCAGCGATGTGGGTTACGCCGAACTAGCTCCGGAAGACATGCGCAGTGCCATGCGCAAAAACAGGATACCTACTGTAATGACTGTGATTATCCCCCAACCTGGAGCCAATCACATCGAAATTGCTGATGAAGCCTACAAAAGGGTTGAGCAATTGACAAAAGACCTTCCTGAAGATGTTCTCATTGAAACCACTTTCGATAACACCCGTTTTATCCGCGCTTCAATCAATGAAGTACAGGACACCATCTTTATAGCCTTTGCCCTGGTGGTATTCATTATCTTTTTCTTCCTCCGGGACTGGAGAGTAACCCTGGTACCTGTGGTGGTTATTCCTATTTCGTTGATCGGAGCCTTTTTTGTGATGTTTCTGGCAGGTTTCTCCATCAATGTTCTTACCATGTTGGCCATTGTGCTTTCGGTAGGTTTGGTGGTCGACGATGCCATTGTGGTGACCGAAAACATCTATGTGCGCATTGAGCGAGGTATGCAACCTCGTCAGGCCGGCATCGAAGGTTCCAAAGAAATCTTTTTTGCCGTAATATCCACTACAGTCACCCTGATTGCGGTATTCCTGCCAATTGTGTTTATGCAAGGCATCACCGGCCGCTTGTTTAAGGAGTTCAGCATTGTGATTGCCGGGTCGGTAGCCATTTCATCGCTGGCGGCCCTGTCTTTTGCCCCTATGCTGGCGACCAAGATGCTCAAACGTCGCGAACGCAAAAATTGGTTGTATACTAAAACCGAGCCCCTATTTGAAAAGCTTACTTCTGCTTATTCCAATGGGCTTAAAGCTTTCTTAAAACACAAGTGGGTAGCCTTGCCCGTTATCGCTTTGTTTTTAGCCTCTATTTTTTATTTCTGGAATAAGGTTCCCTCTGAACTGTCACCACTCGAAGACCGTTCTTCTATTTCAGTGCGTATAAATGGCCAGGAAGGCAGTACTTTCGAATACATACGCGACTTCTCCGACCGTATTGCCGATATTACCGACTCTGTGGCTCCCGAAAGACAAGCCACCATGGCCCGTTCCTGGAGTGGAGGCGGCTTTATTAACCTGATACTGCCCGATATTAAAGAACGCGAACGCAGCCAGATGGAAATAGCCGAAGATCTGACCAAAGCTGTAAGCAACGAAACCCAGGCTCGTGTTTTCGTTCAACAGCAATCCACTTTTGGCGGACGCCGGGGAGGCATGCCCATCTCTTATGTCTTACAGGCTCCCACCCTGGAAAAACTAAAGGAATTCATCCCCTTGTTTATGGAAGAAGTCGACGCCAGTCCTGTGTTTCGTATGGCAGACGTTGACCTGAAATTTACCAAACCGGAAATACGCATCGAAATCAACCGCGACAAAGCAAACCTTTTGGGAGTCAACACCATAAACATTGCCCAAACCTTGCAATATGCCTTAAGCGGCCAACGTATGGGCTATTTTTATATGAACGGCAAACAATATCAGATACTGGGAGAGATCAATCGCCAGCAACGCAACGAGCCTTTGGATCTGAAGTCTATCTACATCAGGAACAACGAAGGCTACATGATTCCTCTGGACAACCTGGTAAGCTTCTACGAAAGCGTTGCCCCGCCTCAGCTTTATCGCTACAATCGTTTTGTTTCGGCCACGGTATCTTCGGGCCTGGAAAAGGGCTACACTATAGGCGACGGCCTGGAAGAAATGGATCGAATTGCCGCCAAGGTACTGGATGAGAGTTTTCGTACTGCACTCAAAGGGGAATCCAAAGAATTCAGGGAAAGTTCCTCCAGTTTGATGTTTGCCATGATACTGGCACTGATAATGATCTTTTTGGTACTTTCTGCTCAGTTTGAAAGTTTCAAGGATCCTTTTGTAATTATGATTACGGTTCCTCTTGCCTTGGCAGGAGCGTTGGTGTTTATGTATTTTGGGGGGATATCGATGAATATCTTCAGCCAGATTGGTATGATTATGCTCATAGGCCTGGTGGCCAAAAACGGAATTCTTATTGTAGAATTTGCCAACCAACGCCAGACCGGTGGCATGAACAGACACGAAGCTATTCATTCGGCTTCGGTACAACGCCTGCGTCCGATTTTAATGACCAGCATCTCTACCATACTGGGTTTATTGCCTTTGGTTTTTGCCGGTGGTGAAGGAGCAAACGGACGCATGGCCATGGGAATAGCTGTTGTCGGAGGAATGTTGATTTCAACCCTGATGACCTTATTTATTGTTCCGGCCGTTTACGATTTTATTTCTACCGATATGAACAAGAAAAAGCTACTACCTCTTCTGCTGGCATTCTTTCTGATCAGTCCGTCCATTTCACGGGCACAAGATACTCTGAGTCTGGAGCGTTGTCTGCAAATTGGTCTTGAATCCAATTACGACCTGCAGCTGGTAAGCAAGCAGGCCGAAATTTCGGCCAATAATGCCAGCCGGGGAAATGCCGGCCAGCTGCCTGACCTCAGCCTGGGAGCAGCCTACAGCGGGAGCATTAACGACAACCATACTCAATACAGCGATGGCAGCAGCAATTTCCAGAACAATTACACCAACAGCAGTCTCAATCTGGGACTTAACCTCAACT
>JAQVUC010000205.1 GCA_028699715.1 Anaerolineaceae bacterium
TCATGAATTCATTGGCCGGCACATCGTAAGGGAGCACCAGGGGCTGCGGGTCAAAACTCTCCATACGGCGGTCAAAATCCGCGCCCATGCCCAGTAATTCCGCTGGCCAGGTGACCGCGTGGAAGGTGATGTTATCCTTGCCGATAAAGTAAAAAGATTTGGCTTTCTGGTTGGTCCACCAGTCACGCCAAGCAATTGGCTTGTCATTCAAATCTGACCATTCGACTGTCGAGGAGAGGTAACCCATCACAGCTTCGAACCAGACATACAAGCACTTGCCCTGCCAGTCATCCAGCGGAACCGGAATGCCCCACTCAAGATCGCGCGTGATCGAAGTTGGTTTCAAGCCGACAGACTGGATCGTCCCAAGTGATTGACGCAAGACATTTGGGCGCCAGTAGTCTTCACGTTCTTTCAGGAATTCCTGAATACGTGGTTCCAAAGTCGACAAGTCGAGGAAGAAATGTTCTGTCTCTTTCAGAACAGGTGTGGATCCGTCCACTTTTGAACGGGGATTGATCAATTTTTCAGCTTCCAACTCATGACCGCACTTTTCACACTGGTCCGAACGCGTCCCTTCCGCGCCGCAGATATAACAAGTGCCTTCCACGTATCGGTCCGGCAAAAAACGTTCCTGGGCCGGGCTGTACCATTGTTTGGAAATGTCACGTTTAAGGAAGCCGTTTTCCAACAAGGTCAAAAAAACCTTCTGGGCGATTGAGAAATGATTTTCCGTGTGAGTAGAGGTAAAAAGATCATAGCTGATCCCAAGCCGTTGGAATAATTCAATGAACCGGGGGTGATAGTAGGAATAAATTTCGTGAGGGGTCAGACCTTTTTGATCCGCCTTAATGGTGATGGCTGTCCCATGTGAATCTGAACCAGAAACCATCAGGACTTTGTTTCCCCTCAGGCGATGATAACGCGCTACAATATCACCTGGCAAGTGCGAGCCAGTGATATTGCCAACGTGGATATCGGCGTTGGCGTAAGGCCAGGCAATGGCAACTAAAATATTTTCATTCATAATTCACTCCCACGATTCTTCATCGGCAAATTTTATCATCAAGTTGAGGTAAATTCGGTTTAAAGCTAACTGTTCTTATTCGAACTGAATACTATGGTGATGCTCGCAGTCGCCTTCATTCAAATTTTGACCGCATTCAAGGCAGATTCCTTTGCAATCAGGTTTACACAGGGAATTCATCGGGATCTCGAGCAATAGATAGTCTCTGAAGGGGATCCCCAAATCTATGTACCCGTCACTTGGAACATGCTCTTCATCCATTTCTTCTTTCATGCGGGGTTCAAAAACGTATAAATCTTCAAATTTTGTGTTTACGTGCACCAGCAAAGGTTCAAGACAGCGGCTGCACTGACTATCGATGTCTGCTTCAAGCTCGGCGCGTAAAAGTAAACCTTCCCGAGTGCGTGAGAAGGAGTATTTACCGATCAAATTTTTGGCATAAAGGTCTGGATCAATAAAAATTTCCGGAAAGTTGATCTCAAACTCACGGCTATAGCCAATTGGTTTATTGAGAAAATAGCCGATATTCGTGCGTAAGGGGTAAGTTATTTTTTCCATGGTCAATTACAATTGTTAATAGTATTTTATTGAATTATATCATCTGGGTTTTTATAACCCAAGGCGGAGTAGAACTATTGTGAGAGAAATTTTGATCGCAAGCAATAATGCCCACAAATTTGAGGAAATCTCCGCCATTTTGGCACACTTACCGCTCAAACTGATCATGCCCAAAGAGCTTGGGATCCGAATCGATGTCCCTGAAGTTGGAGCAAATTATTACGAGAACGCCTTGATCAAAGCTAAAGCATTTCACCAAGCCAGCAACCTGCCGGTGCTGGCGGACGACTCTGGCTTGGAAGTAGCAGCGCTCGATTTTCAACCTGGCATTCATTCACACCGTTTCTCTCCTGACCCTCAGGCCAGTGATCACGACCGCTGCCTTTATCTTCTTTCCAGATTAGCCCAATTCCCAAAACCCTGGAAAGCAAGCTTCAATTGTGTGGCTGTTTTCTATCGTTCCCCTGAAGTTGTTGAAAGCTTCCAGGGCGTGATCAAAGGGGAAATCATCGAAGATTTCAGAGGCAAAAACGGCTTTGGCTACGATCCGATTTTTTGGATCAAAGAACAAAATCAAACGATGGCTGAATTAGACCCGGAAGTAAAGAATCAAATCAGCCATCGCGCCAGAGCTTTTTCCAACCTGACCACGCTTTTTGAGTGGAGCCTTGGCCAGGTGTCTTGATGAAAGGTAAACAATTAGAACTTATAACCGATCATCCTCAAGAAACTTTTTCGAACTTCAACATCTTCTTCAGTTTCAATCCCTTTAGGTGACTGCCCATCCACTACCCCAAGCACTGCTCTGCCTTTTTCGGTCTCAAGCAAAACAACTTCAGTTTCATTTGCCGTGGCACAGAAAATACTGACAATCTCAGGGACCCTTTTGAGATTTGTCAAAACATTGATAGGAAAATATCCTTCACCAAGGAAGAGGATGAAACTGTGGCCTGCCCCGATCCTGAAAGCGTTCTCTTTGGCCAATTCAACCAGGGCTTCATCAGTCCCCGCCCATCTGACCAAAGAAGGACCGGAGGCTTCACAAAAAGCCAGCCCAAACTTGATGCCAGGAACTGAACTGACCAGCATCTCATAAACATCTTCAACTGTTTTGATGAAGTGGGATTGCCCAAAGATGAAATTCAAATCTTCAGGTTTATTGATTTTTTCAATCAGGATGTTCATTATAGCCTCCTCAATTTTCAAGTATTTTAACACGAAGCAACTACCTTCAAGCTTTGTCATCTATCAGCTTCAAGCTTTCAAATAAGGTAAAATGGTCTCATGCCAAAATCAAATCAGCGGGTCATTTGGGTGCTTTTGCTTGCTTTAGTTTTGATGAGCTCTTGTTCTTTCCTAGCGAGACAGGAACCCACGCTGGAATTTGACCCAATCACAGAAACTGCTGTTCCTCAGCAGCCAACCGCCATGCCCACCTATACTCCCACCTTTGCTCCCCTTGGTTCAGCCGAAAATCCGGTCGTCATCGGGACAATATTTGATCAGTTTGTCGACGGTCAAAACGAAGCGCTGGAAACGGTGGCGATGCATTTGAGCGAGGGCTTGGGAATAACTTTCGCCACAAGATCTTTCGGAAATTATGTTGATTTGGAACTGGCCCTCCAACGTGCAGAGATTCACCTGGTCTGGCTGACTGCGCCCGAATATCTGTTGGCCTCACAAAAAAACCTGGTAAGCGCACTTTTAGTCACAAACCATTTGGGTGTCACCGCATACGGAATTCAAATTCTTGGTCACGAAGATTCCAATTTTGTTTCTTATTACGATCCGGCAACAAACACTTCCCAGGCAAGCGATGCCCAGGCTCTGGGGCAGCTGGCTGGTTTGCGACCTTGTCTGACGGAAGAAGACTCCCTGGCAGG
>JAQVUC010000206.1 GCA_028699715.1 Anaerolineaceae bacterium
GAGCCATTTAATATGCGGTCCAGCGCCTGATCCGCCGGCTGTACCAATGATAAATGGAATATGTCTCCTGATGGCCTCAGGCAAAGCCAGTGCAAGATCACGCTTAACTGCTGCGCGGTTTGTAAACGAGGTGCCGCTGCCCAGATAATACGGACCGGGATCAACAGATCCGGCATCAACGCCAATGACATCCGGATTCTCTGCAAGTGCCTGTTGCCAGGACTGCTGTGCGTAGCCATATCCGAGAAGACCATTGAGCGCAACGATTTTCATGTGATTCTCCTTCCGGAACAGATACAAAGGCTTAAAGGGCATGATGTTATACACAGCGTAACAAACTGCAAAGAAACTGTGAAGCTTTCCGTCAGAATTATTTTCTGCAACAGGTTATATTCTGGCCTTATTGAGTGTATTCTCTGACAGTTGTGGTTAGCTGTATAATGAATATCAAAGAAATCAACGGGGCAACAACATGGCGATTTTTAATCAGACAAGAAGGGAAGTGCCGCGGATGCAATGTTGTCAACACTGCGAACATGAAGCAAGCTGCATTGAACATGTGCCGATCTTTGCCAGCCTCACCCATGAGGAAAGCATGGAAATTATTGAAATTGCATCTTCACGCATCTTCGAGAAAGGTGCGTGGGTATACCGGGCAGGTGACGAGGGCGGAACCCTCTTTATCCTCCACACCGGGCTGGTAAAACTTTTCCGCCTCAACGCCAGCGGCAAAGAGCAGGTTCTCCGTCTGGTCGGACCTGGATCGTTTTTCGGAGAATTGTCATTGTTTTCATCTCTGCCCCTGACGGATAACGCCCAGGCTCTGGAGACGACCACCATGTGTGTCCTGCAGGGTGAACAACTCAAAGCGCTGATGGCAAAATACCCATCCATCGCATTTAAAGTACTCGATGAACTTTCCCGCAGACTGGAACAGGCGGAAAACCGGATTGAGGATATCAGTCTGGGTTCTGTCACCAAACGTGTCGCTGGAGCATTGCTGGCCTTTGCAGAAGATCGTGCGGAAATCAAACTGCCTATGACTAAAGGGGATCTTGCTTCTCAGTTGGGGATGACACAGGAAACCCTGAGCCGCAAGCTGGCCGCCTTGCAGGAAGAAGGTCTGATCGTGCTCCAAGGGCATCGCAAAATACTCATTCAAGATAAATCAGAGCTCCTGGCGATCAGCCAGGAAGACTGATAAGATAGCGCTGCTGGCGAAAACTTCTGAAATCAGGGGTTTTCTTTTTTATATAGAATCAGTCAATTTTGATTTAGGTCAAATTATTATTCTGCAAGCCATGTTATGCTTAGACTGCAAAGTTAATAGAAATGGGGTTGATGATATGACAAACAGAAAAAGCTTTGATGATGTAAAAGCACAACACCTTGAAACGCTCAGGCAATATGTGCCCATCGTAGACAGGGTTCATGGGAAAAGTCATCCGGAGTTCCATAAAGTCCATGCGTTGTTTGATGAGATCAATAAGAAAATCAAACAATCAGGAGCCCAAAAGCCTGCGTTGGACGAGGCTTTTACCACTTTGCGTGAAATAACAGACAACTATACGGTACCGGATGATGTCTGTGAGAGCTATGAAGCTGTCTACACCATGCTGGCGGAACTGGACCAGGCCTACCAGGTTTAAGAGAAAATACTTTTTGAAGGTGATGAGATGCAGCGGTTGATACTGAGCAAGAAAAACCACATAACGCTGATGGCTGCCATTCTGATTGTTATCGGGTTTGTCAGCGAGTTGGCCTTTCATTATGAACCATTAGCGGTCGCGGCTTTGGTTGTTGCCTCCGTTCTGGGTCTTGCCCCCATAGCCATTCAGGCGTATCAGGCGTTAAAGGTCAGGGTTGTCAGTATTGATGTCCTGGTGACCATCGCAGTCATCGGAGCATTTTTCATCAAGAATTACGAAGAGTCTGCCATAGTGACCTTCCTGTTTTTGTTCGGTGCTTTTCTGGAACAGCGTACACTGAACAAAACACGTTCAGCCATTAAAGAACTAACAGAGATGGCTCCAGAAAATGCTTTAAAACAGTTTGAAAACGGAGTATTTATTGAAGTCGACGTCGATGAAGTTGATGTAGGCGATATTTTATTGGTGAAAACAGGCGCAAAAGTCCCTGTTGATGGTACGATTCTGTCTGGTGAAGGCAGTATCAATGAAGCAAGCATTACCGGAGAGTCCCTGCCTGTCGCCAAGGAAAAGGACTCACCTGTCTTTGCGGGCACCATACTGGATAATGGTACGGTTCAGATCGTTGCCGACCGTGTTGGTGAAGACACGACATTCGGGAAAATTATTGAGTTGGTCGAGGAAGCCCAGGATTCAAAATCTGAAGCAGAGCGTTTCATAGACCGCTTTTCAAAGTACTATACACCGGCTGTTCTTGTACTGGGCATCATCGTCTGGTTGTTTTCACGCAACCTTGAACTGGCCATAACCATTCTTGTCCTTGGCTGCCCCGGCGCCCTGGTTATTGGTGTTCCCGTTTCCAATGTTGCCGGTATCGGTAATGGCGCCCGCCATGGCGTCTTGCTCAAAGGGAGTGAGGTTATTGGTGATTTTAGCCGGCTGGATACCATGGTTTTTGATAAAACAGGCACATTGACTGCGGGAAAACCTTCGGTAGTCGCAAAAGAATATTATGGTGATGGCATTGAAGACGCACTGGGCTATCTGGCCAGTATCGAACGCGAATCAGACCACCCGCTGGCCAAAGCTGTACTGGATGAAATTGGTGACATAAAAATCATAGTAGTAAAAAATACGGAAGTAGTCAAAGGGGGCGGCATTTCTGCCACAGTAGATGGACACAGGGTCGCAGTCGGCAATGTTGCCTTGATGGAAAGGGAAGGTGTCCGGCTGAGTGAAAAAGCACAGGCTGACATAGCCCGGCTCGAAAGGAAAGGCCACTCGCTCGTCTTGACTTTTGTTGATGGTGAGCTGAAAGTTCTGATGGGCATCCGTGATCAGATCCGTCCGGATGTCAGGGAAAATTTGTTAAAGCTCAAGAAGCTTGGCGTCAAGAGCCTTGTCATGTTGTCCGGTGACAACCAGGGAACCGTTGACGTGGTCAGCCGGGAACTGGGCTTAACCGAAGCACATGGGAATATGCTGCCTGAAGATAAATCGGCTTACATCAAAAAGCTGATTGAAGAAAAACAGCAGATCGTCGCATTTGTTGGTGATGGCGTCAATGACAGTCCATCCCTGGCCCTGGCCAATATTGGCATCGCTATGGGCGGTGGAACGGATGTGGCCATTGAGACATCTGACGTTGTGCTCATGAACTCAGATTTCAGCCGACTGCCTCATGGCCTGGGATTAGCCAAAGCAACAGCCCGAAACATGAAACAGAATATCGCGATTGCGGTTGGTGTTGTCTTGTTCTTGCTCGCTGGCTTATTTTTCAGTGAATGGATGAATATGTCCATCGGCATGCTGGTG
>JAQVUC010000207.1 GCA_028699715.1 Anaerolineaceae bacterium
TAATCCACAACTTCTTTAGTTTGACGAATATTTTCTTCGAAGACTTGTTTGGACGCGTCGATCATGATATTGGTGTAACCAGCGTCGGCTACATGCTTACAATAATCAACTTCTGTACAGTGGTCGAGGTGCAGACAGATCGGGATAGGCGCGGAAGAAGCTAAGGCACGGTAAACCGCGACGATCACTTCAGGTTTTAGAAACTTGGTGGGAGATACCGAGGCTTGGATAATGAGGGGAGCTTTTCTATCTACTGCCGCCTCAACAACAGCCTCCATCTGATTTATACTGGTAATGTTGAAAGCGCCAACAGCGTAGCCTTCTTTGGCGGCTTCCCTGGTAATTTCTAATGCATTGACGATAGACATTTACTATTTTCTCCTTTCTAGTTTTTATTTGTAATAGCGACTTGTTGAGTTCCTCCTTTTTTTGACTTATCACTAAAGTTAGGTAGTGAGATTGATGGTGACAGAATAAAGATCACCACGGTTATAGCAATAAAGGAATTCGACTGGAATTCCTTCCGCTGTATAAAGCGTCCTCTCCTTGTAAAGCAAAGGAGTTGACTCATCGATTTGGAGGATTTCAGCAATATCGTTTTCTATCGAACGTGCTTCCAATCGTTGAATACCCCGCTTAACTTTGTAGCCTTTTGATTCATAATAGGCTAAAAGGTCTTTGGATAATTCCTCGATGTTTCCTTCAAGAAAGTCCGAAAACTTTACATGGTCGAAATAGGCTTCGTGGATCGTGATCGGATTGCCTTCAAGGATACGCAGCGTTTTTAGGCAGACAACTTTGTCACCTTCTTCCAAATTGAGAGCCCTGGCAACCTGAAACTTTGCCGAAGTCAGGCGAGCGTCCAGCAACTTTTCTTCGACGTTCAATCCTTCTTCTTTTGATGTTTCGATAAAATTGCGTAATACCGTGTGGTCGCGGGCAAATTGCTGGAGAGCGACAAAAGTGCCAACACCATGCTTGCGGTATAGAAGTCCTTCGTCGATCAAGTCCGCCAAACTCTGCCGAAGTGTCATACGACTGACGCCATAGACCATAGCGAGTTCATCCTCAGAGGGAAGTTTTTCGCCTCTGACCAGCTCACCACTAAGGATGCGCTCTCGTATAGATTCGCGAATGCGTATATATTGAGGTAAACCGTTGATATTCGCCAGATTATCCAACACTTCCTTCCTTTTAGGTGAGTTAAGTTTGGAGAGGTTGTATAGATGTCTATATTATAAGGCTGATAAAGGCAATGTCAAGATAAAAAACCAAAAAGTCATCTTTGTTACTATAATAAGGCCATCATGAGTCCAAAGAAAAAGTTGATTTTAATTCGAGGTGGGGGGGATTTGGCCAGCGGAGTGGCAGCTGTTCTGCATCGGGCTGGTTTTGGTGTTGTGATCTGTGAACTCCCGCAACCCTTAATGGTCAGAAGAAAGGTCGCCTTTGCTGAAGCCGTCTGGGATCAGGCTATGCAGGTGGAAGAAATCACAGCCGAACTTGCTACAGATGCCGCTGAGTGTGAGAGGCTTCTTCAAGAAGGAAAAATCCCCGTCCTGGTTGACCCTGGGGCTGAAATTGTCAAAAGGCTTGAGTTCGCTGCAGCAGTGGACGGCCGCATGTTGAAAAAAGCGATAACAGATTGGGATTTTCCTGAGCTGCCTTTGATTGGGATCGGGCCTGGTTTTACAGCTGGGACCGATTGCCTGGCGGTGATCGAATCCAACCGGGGGCCAAACCTGGCAAAAATCATCTGGCAAGGTCAGGCGGAAGCAAACACGAAAGTTCCAGGGATTGTTCATGGTTATGGACTGGAAAGGGTTTTATATTCACCCTGTGAAGGGGTTGTCAAAGCGTTTCTAAAAATTGGGGACTCTGTGAAAAAAGGTGAAAAGGTTGCTGAAGTTGCTGGGCAGGCTATTTTCGCGCCTTTTGATGGTGTTTTGAGAGGATTACTCAGGGAGGGAATCAGCATCAAAGCGCATACCAAGCTTGGCGATGTGGATCCGCGCCCGGATCCCTCTTTGTGCTTCAGGATATCAGACAAGGCTTTATCTATTGGTGAGAGCGTCCTTGAAGTGATCAGAATCTTGGCTGAAACAAATAGCAATGATTGATATTATTGACGAATTGCGCGTAGATAAGCAAATTTCGATAGCGCTTGCAGGTGCCGGGGGAAAAACCAGTTTGATGGAATACTTTGAATCGTCATTAAATGGCAGGCTGCTTTTTACAACTTCAACAAAGTTGGCAGATGACCAGGCTGGTGTTTATGACAGGCATGTTCAACTCTATTCGTGGTTGCCAAACGCAGCTGATTTGGCAGAAGATTGGCACAGTCTTTTAGTTACGGATCACATGAACCATGAGGAAGCGAGGTTGATCGGGTTGAATCCGGAACAATTGTTGAGTCTCAAGGAATTATGCGAGTCCGATAAAATTCCTTTGATCATTGAAGCTGATGGCGCCAGAAAAAAGCTGCTCAAAGCACCGGAAGCCTGGGAACCGGTCATCCCGACCTTTTGTGATGTTGTGATTTATACTTGTGCCCTGACGGCTCTGGACCAACAAATAGATGAGAGTCTTGTTTTTAGAAGTACTATTTTTGCGGCATTAACTGGTTCTAAGATTGGGGACAGGATCACCTCTGAAATCCTGGTCGATTATTTGAAACATCCGCAAGGAGGTTTGAAAAACATTCCGGACAAAGCCCTAAAAATCCTGTTCCTTAACCAGGCTGATCTGGTAGCAGACAATTATTCCAAGAGTATGAAAATTGCTGAAAAGATTTCAGGAATTTACGATCACTGCTTCACTGGCAGCTTATTGCCAGGGCAGGAAAAAATGGAAAGATTGTTCTAATTTCCTGTATTTGTCAAACTCGGAGCTGTTATCGGTTATGATTAACCGTGAAAGAAACCGAGTGATTAAATGCAAAAACTATTAGATAAATATTCAAAAATTTTCCAATTAGAAGCAACTCAAGGGTATGAGAATAAAGCTGTCATGGGCGGGCTTCAGGCTCTGGCTTCAACCTGGCCGTCTGAAGCACGCGAACATTCTGTCTCAGAGAATTTGATTCCGGTAATTACCTCAATTCTGAACCACTATCCAAATCTGGAAGTCCACAACCGCCGGCAGGCTTTAATTGAAATCGGGGATTTGTTATCCATCCCCAACATACGGACCTTGCCCGAATACTCAAAACAAACGGCGGAAGCAAAGCCAGAGCACAGGCAATCGGCCCCCAAACCTGAAACAGCCAAACACTGGAATGCAGAGCAAAGCAGTGTGAAACACCCTGAAGAACAGGTGGTACGCTCCAAAGTGAACACCCGATTGAGAGAAATCTCCAGCAAGCCAATGAGTGAAGAAAAATATGGCTTGGACGCGCCGGTCAGTGTGATCAGAGGTGTCGGCGAAAAACAGGCAGCTCATCTGGTGCA
>JAQVUC010000208.1 GCA_028699715.1 Anaerolineaceae bacterium
GAAGAAGCCCGAAAAACCTGGGAAGAAGTCCTGCGCCTCCTTCCTGATAACGATACCTACCGCACAGAATATGCTGAATTTCTCCTGAAACACGATGAATCTGAGTTCGCCTCTGACTTGTTGAGTCAAGTCAAGGATGACCAGTCGACCGCCCTCTTCGCACTTCGCTATCCTAAATTGCGGATACAAACAAAAGAGGCTCACCAAGCTTTGGATAATGCCATGAATCGTAAAACCCTGCCAACTGGCACTTCAAGGTTTGGTCTTGATAGTGACAACCTCAAAGCAGCCCAGTATGCCTTTGAAAATAAACAATACCAAATTGCAGGGGACTACATTAAAAAAGCAGTCCAGGAAAATCCTAATAATCTTGGCACGATCAGAATGGCAGCCAAAATTCATCAGCGCCTGGCCAATCTCGAAGAAGCGATTGAGTCTTCAGCTTTGCTGGCTATTTTTGAACCTGACAATCAAAACAACAACAAGGAATTAGCACGACTGTATTTGCAAACTCACCAGGGTGAAAAAGCACTGGATATTTACGGGAAAATCATCGAAGATTACAACCAGGCTGATCGCGGAGATTTGCTTACTTATGCTGAAATTGCCATAAAAGCAGGCAAACCTGAACGGGCGATCCCGATTTCTGAAAGTTTTCTGGCCCACGATCAGCTGGATGGAGAAGCCCTGGTCTTGTTAAGCCGGGCTCTGATTGCTTCCAACCAAAAATCTCAAGCGGTGGAATTGTTGGATCGCGCTTCCGCCATTGCGCCTGAAAAACCGACAAGCTGGCTTTCGCTAGCCCGTATTTGGATCGATTTGGGCGAACAAGAACAGGCAAAACAATCCCTGCGCAAGGCCAAAGCTGCCTTGCCCGGTGATCCACAGATTTTGACCGCCCTGGGAAAACTCTATCTTGAAAATGAAGAAATCACTGACGCGATTTCAGCCCTCAAACAAGCCTTCGAATTGGACTCGGAAAATCCTGAGGTGCGCAAATCGCTTGCCGCTGCCTGGCTCAAACAAGGGTATTTAGACGAGGCCTGGGAAACAGTTTCACCACTTGAAGAGGATTATGCCTCTGATCCGGAATTAGCCTTGATTTTAGGCAGGCTGGCATTGGAACAAGAAGACCTGGTTCAGGCCAGACCTTGGTTAAAGTTCGCCTGGCAATCGCTCAAAAACGATGAGGCTCTGCTTGCTTATTCTGCTTGTCTAATTGGCTTGAATGATAAACATCCAACAAAAAACCAGGAAGAATTAGAGACCTTACTCGAAGCTCTGGAAACAAAATCAGCTCAAAGCTCAGATGACTTTGAGATCGTTTTACTTACTACAGATTTGCAAGCTGCTGTTGGTCAGGCCGAAGAAGCCTATTCCGGGTATTTAAAGCTCCTGGACTGGCCTCAAGCAAAAGCTCCCCGGGCTTATCACCATCTGCAGCTCCAAATTGGCAAAACTGCTGGCAAGCTTGGCTTGAACGATATCAGCCTGGCCTCTCTCCAGGAAGCCATGCTGATCAACCCGGACAATCTGGAAACCCGCCACATCCTCACCAAGGCTTTCCTGGATTCTGATTTAGCTGAAGAAGCAAATAACACTGCTCGATCCGCACTCCAGATCGCTCCCGCTGACCTTGAGAATGTTTTGTGGTTCAGTCAGTTTATGAGCGACAACGGCAATGAGAAAGAATCCATTCAGGTGCTCAAAGACGCGATCCACCTGCGCCCTGAAGACAAAACACTCTATTTGACGCTGGCCAGAATCCATGCCCGCGCTAATGATCTGAATGAAACCAAGACAGTCATCAACAAAATGCTCTCTTTGGACTCAATCACAACTGAAGAATACGTTGACGTGGCAAATCTCTACTTTCACCTGAACGAAACGGAAGAAGCTTCTTCCATAATCCTCAAAGCCATCTCAGACAATCCGTCCCCTGATTTTGAAGAGACACGCAACCTGGTCTACTCCATTTTGAGACTTGGAGATGTCCCTGCGGCTGAAAAACTGACTGATGATTTACGCACCTCCATCGGCAACCATCCTTGTTATGCAATTTTGGTCAGTGATGTGCTCACCGCGAATAAAAAATTTATGCCTGCCTTGGAGAATCTGAAAGACTTGTTGAACCAGGTGGAGTTCTCCAGTGAGAATGAGTGCCTGGTCAGCCAAAAGTTCAGCGAATCAGTTCCGGATTTCCCACCATATACCAAGTCTGGCCTTTATTATCGCGCGGCCCAGGTTGAACGCCTTACGGGAGACCTGATCGCGGCACAAAAACACGCCGATATGGCACAGAAAGAAAACCCCCAGGACGAAGATATCATCATCCTCCAGGCAGGTTTGGCTTTATCCTTGCGAAATAGTCAAAAACTCGAATCTGTTTTGGATTACCTGAATCCTCAAGCTTTGAGCGGACGGGCAACCCAAGACCTGGTCCAAATGTTGACACTCGAAGCGCTGCTTCAGGATGACGCACAAAAAATCAGCATGTTTTGGGAACATTTCCTCTCCAGCCAGGGACCAGACGCCTTTTATCACGCGGTTGAGGCTTTGAACCAGGAAAGCAGCGGCTCTGAGGAAGATGCAATCCAGTCCTTAACCAAAGCCTTTGAGCTATTGGAATCACAGCAAGACAAACAAAATAAGGCTGCCTTTGACATTTCAGACCATTTTCAATGGATTTGGTCTTGCCTGGCAGTCTCCCTGGCTGCCTGGAAGCTTTCCCAGTGGGAAATTTCAAATAAAAGCCTGGCATCTGCCCTTTCTACTGTCCGGGTAAACCCGGTCGCCAATCAACTGCTTGCCGCCTACATCAGTGACAATCAAAGGCAGCATAATAATGCCAGCTTGCTGCACGAAAACAAACACGCACCAGAGTTTTTCCCTTCAGACGACTCATTGGAATTGCTGGAAGAGCAAGTTGCCCTAGCCGGCAGATTCCTGAAACCATCAGCCTTGATGTCCCAACTCAAGATTGGTCAGGCTGTTTTTGGTGGGCACTGGAACGACGATGACGACCTGGCTCTCCTGGTTACAAATGGAAGGCAGGCCGCCCAGGCACTTTCCGTTTTAGTCAATCCGGAAAAAATCAGGCAAATCAGCGACACTTTTGGAAATGACAGCGAAGTCTTATTCCAACAAGCCATCCTGAATTTGTATCAGGAGCCCCAGCTAAGCCAGCAGCTCGTTGACCGTTTGCTGGAGGAAAGATCAAATGATCCCGAATTATTTGCGATTCGGGCTTTGGCACTGCGGGATCAACCAGAAAAAGCGGCTGAATCCATAGAAAAAGCTTTGGAAATCTGGCCGGATGAAGACGAA
Source organism: Anaerolineaceae bacterium (assembly GCA_028699715.1). Classification (GTDB taxonomy): domain Bacteria; phylum Chloroflexota; class Anaerolineae; order Anaerolineales; family Anaerolineaceae; genus Mesolinea. Next base: position 3,328 of record JAQVUC010000208.1, read on the forward strand.
TGGCATGCTTTTGCGGCAAATATGTACCAGGATGCCAGACTTTATGCCCAGGCTGCCAGCCACCTGGAAGAAGCCCTGCAAATCTCACCAAAGTCTGCTCATTATTGGCAGC
>JAQVUC010000209.1 GCA_028699715.1 Anaerolineaceae bacterium
GGTCTACCGGGATATCCACCAGCCCGCCCAGGCGCTGAAGCGCGGTTGAACCGGCCAGACGGTCATCGACGATCAGGGGAAAATGATAGGCTTCCAGGAAATAACCATCATCCCGGATGGTCACGGCAAGTTTTTTATAAGCCAAAACAGCTTCTTCAGCCTTTTTTTTATTGCCAAACCGCTGGAATACTTTTCGGAGGACTTTAGCCTTGAATGAAAAAGCCTCACGCATCTCGTTGATATCCGGTTCGATGTCCAGTCCGACACCAGACCATTTCAGCTTTTTGGTCTCTGTCCATTCTTTGAAAGCTTCATAACGTTGGGCTGCTTGTTTATGATTCTGCAGATTGAACCAGTAGCCCTGCTCCTTGGGCAGCAGCAGCCAGGCCTTTACCGGGATACCCAGGCGGTTGAGTTTGCGCACCACTTCTGCGCGTTCATCCGACAGGTCCAAAACACCCAAAGCAACAGCGGCTTCCAGAGCCTTTAGATCATCATAAACAAAACGGTTTTCAAAAAGCTTTTTCAAGCCCGGGCCGTCAAGTTCACAAAAGAATGTCAATCGAGTTTGCATCGCTTCACCAAAAGTATTAACGCCAGGTCTTTAGCTTAGTTTCGTAATTTCTCAATTTTTGATGGGTAATTTGGCGGGCACCCCCACCCGGCGGGGAAATTCATCCCGGGTCGCTTTGATTTTATCCAGAACTACCAGGTAACGTTCATCCTCAATTCCGGGAATATTGACTGGGATGATCTCACGTAATTTGCCGCCAAATAAGCGGATCGCGTTGCGGCTTGCTTCCGCTTCTTCACGGGCACTGGCGCTTTTTTGCATGATGACCATGCCCCCGATGGCAGTCAGGGGCAGCAGGTATTCAACCAATGTTGGCATGGCAGCCACCGCCCGGGCAAGGGCCAGATCATACTTTTCACGATGGAGCGGGTCTTGCCCCACTTCTTCCGCGCGCGCGCTGCTGACGATCACATCTTTTAACTCGAGCTGGTCAACCATGTGTTGACAGAAAGCGGCTTTCTTTTTGACCGATTCAACCAGCGTCAACCTGGCCTCAGGAAAAATGATTTTTAACGGGATGCCTGGTAAACCAGCCCCGGTGCCGATATCAATGATGCTTTTGGGCGGATTGGAAGGGTCAATTGCCAAGAGGCAGCTGAGCGAATCGGCAAAATGCTTTAGTTCGATCATTTCGGGCTCTCGGATAGCCGTTAAACTAATTTTCTGGTTCCATTCCAATAATTCTCGCTCAAACAGGTCAAAGGCGGCTACCTGGTCAGGCGTGAGTTCGATGGAAAATGATTCTTTTACGATTTCAATCCACTTTTTCATATTTTTCCTACTAGATATTCTTAAAAATCCCTGCTCCGATGTAAGCGAACAAAAGCATTTTGGCCACTTTTCCGATCCAAGAAAAGATCAGAAATTTCCAAACCGGCATTTTTGCCGCCCCGGCAATGAAACCAGCCATATCGAATAAAGGATTGGGGATGAAAGCCAGAAGGATGATCGTCCAACAATCATACTTTTCGATCCATTCCTTTAATTTATGATACCAGGCTGTGCGGTTGAGCCAGACCTGGCCGCCCACGCCAGCCATGTAACCGGAAAGCTCCCCCAAAGCAGCTCCAGAGCCGGCAGCGATCGCCACCCAAAAGGGGTTGAACACCGCTCCCATAGCTGAGGTTAGAACAACGCCCGGCAGGGGAATCAAAACGGTTGCGTTGGTGAGGATGGAAAGCAAAAAAATGCCGGGGTAACCGTACTCTTCCAGGTGTCTGATTTCATCGCGATAGAGCAAAAGCAAAATGGTTATGGCAATTACAAAAATGAGCAAAACAATCCGCAAAATTGTTTGCTTTTTTGATAAGGGAGTTTTCTCTTCCAAAGTTTTACCTTTGTAAGAGGTTATTTAAACGGGCGATGACCATCTCAGAGGCAACTTGATTCAACCCGCCTTCAGGGATGATCACGTCAGCATACCGTTTGGTGGGCTCAACAAACTCAAGAAAACTCGGTCGCACCATCTGCAGATATTGGTTGACAACCGATTCCATCGTTCGACCGCGTTCCACGATATCGCGCCTCAAACGGCGGATGAAGCAAATGTCCTGATCCGTATCCACATACAACTTCATGTCAAAGAGTTGTCTCAGTTGTTTTTCGACATAAATCAGGATGCCTTCAATCAAAATGAGCTTTTTTGGTTCAACCTGGATCACTTCTTTGGCACGGGTATGATGCACAAAATCATACACCGGCAGCTGTACGGTCTGTCCATTTTTTAGCTGATGGATATGCTCGATCAGAAGCTCAGTTTCAAGGGATTCCGGATGGTCATAGTTGACCTTGAGACGTTCTTCGAATGAGCGATGGTCCTGGTTGCGGTAGTAGGCGTCATGGGGCAGCAAGGCGATTTTGCCCTTGCCAATCTCTTCCAGGATGCGTTCCGAAAGCGTGGTCTTGCCGGAGCCTGAGGCCCCCGCGATCCCAATGATAAAAGGTGGTTTGCTTGCTGACATAGCAAAATTATAACCTTGTTTCAGGTATAATCAGCCCAGGAGAGAGCAAATTATGACAGCAAAAATTATTGATGGAAAAGCAACCGCTCAACGCATTCGCGATGAAATCAAAGTGGCGGTAGACAAACGCAAAGCTGAAGGCAAGAACGTCCCTGGTTTAGCGACTGTTTTGATCGGGGAAAACCCAGCCTCAAAGGTTTACGTGCGCAGCAAGCAAAAAGCTTGTGAAGAAGCTGGCATCAACTCTTTTGGTTTCAATTTACCAGGCGATGCCACCCAGGAAGAAGCTGAAAATCTTGTCAGGCAACTCAATTCTGATCCCAAAATCAACGGCATCCTGGTACAGCTGCCACTGCCCAAACACCTTGACGAAGAAAAGGTGCTGGCTGCTATCGATTTAGCCAAAGATGTGGATGGTTTTCATCCAGTAAATATCGGCAGGCTGGCCCAAAAAGGCCGTGAACCACTTTTTGTGCCTTGCACCCCAGCAGGCTGCATGGTGCTGCTTGAAGAAGCCGGCGCGCAGATCTCGGGCGCAAACGCGGTCGTTCTCGGCAGGTCAAACATCGTCGGCATGCCGGTCGCTCTCTTGTTAGTCAAAGCCAATGCAACCGTTACCATCACGCACTCACGCACCAAAGACTTGCCCTCGGTCCTGCGCCAGGCAGATATCCTGGTGGCAGCGATCGGTCAGCCAGAAATGGTCAAAAAGGACTGGGTCAAACCAGGCGCTTACGTGATCGATGTTGGCATCAACCACAAAGACGATCCAACGGCAAAACGAGGTTACTGCTTGGTCGGTGATGTTGCTTTTGATGAAGTTTCTGAAGTTGCGGCTGGTATCACCCCGGTTCCAGGTGGGGTTGGTCCGATGACCATCGCCATGCTGCTCAAG
>JAQVUC010000210.1 GCA_028699715.1 Anaerolineaceae bacterium
ACGCGCGACCAGATCACCGATATCCTGAAGAGCTTTTTCAGGCCGGAATTTCTCAACCGGGTGGATGAGATCGTGGTATTCAAACCTCTTACCCGGGAAAACCTGAGTGAAATTGTGGGCATCCAACTGGGTCATGTCAGCCAGCTTCTGGCGGATCGCGGACTCAAACTGGAAATCAGCCCTGCTGCCAAACAATGGTTGGCAGAGGCTGGCTACGACCCTGAATTTGGCGCCCGACCGCTCAAACGCGCTATCCAGCGTGAGATCCAGGACCCCCTGGCGCTGAAAATCCTGGCGGGTGAATTCATGGAGGGCGATACGATCAAAATCGACCTGGTAGGCGGGGGTTTGAATTTTACAAAAGCTTAAACACACTTGGTTCTTAGGGTGGAGCAGACAAAACATGCTTTTCAGAATTTAAGAGATCACGCAGTTAACTTCTTTCATGGGAAAAGCCTTGCCAAATTGAGCAAGGCTTTTCATAGTTAAAAATGTATCCTGACCTTGGAATCTGCACAACTTGTTCATTATCTGCATATTATACGGTCCAGAATATGCAGATAATCTGGTATAATCTGCATATAAAGGACTATTTTTAATGCAGATAACAGGTGACATATGCATATTTTTAATTACTCATACTTACGTACAGGCTTGGTTCCGGCAAAGTTCCTGGAGCTGACTGCAAGAATCAGCGAGATACGGGCTTTACAATCGAACCGGCAGGCGAGTTATGCGGATATCTTCAAGAACCTCGAACTTCAGGCTAAAGTCTCATCTATTCGGGATTCCAGCGCAATTGAAGGGATCAAGACCACCGAGGGGCGTCTCACCGCGATCGTGACCCAAAATGCAGAACCACGTAACCGGGATGAGGTAGAAATCGCCGGCTATCGGGACGCTCTCGACCTGGTCCACACTCAACACCAAAACCTCTCAATTTCAGAAGAAAGCATCCAACATCTCCATCAATTATTGCTTTCAAAAACCGGGAAACCAGGCGGAAGCTATAAGCAGGAAGACAATATCATTACCTCAGAGGATCCCCAAGGTCTGATAAGTGTTCAATTCATGCCACTAAGTGCCTCTGAAACACCACAGGCAATGGAAGCCTTGATCCTTGCCTATAAAGAGGCACGTGACGATGCCTTGATCAATCAATTGCTATTGATATCAAATTTTGTTCTGGACTTTCTGTGCATTCACCCCTATGGGGATGGTAACGGACGTGTTTCTCGTTTGTTAACCCTGTTGTTATTGTATAAATCAGGTTTTGACGCTGGAAAATACGTTTCACTGGAAGAAAAGATAAAACAAACCAAGAACTCTTATTACTCCTCGCTCAAAGCCGCCTCGAAAGGTTGGCACGATAATCTGAATGATCCCCTGCCATTCACCGAGCATTTTATAACGACGCTGTTTCTTTGTTACAAAGAATTGGATGCTTACTTCATTTCTGTCAGGGACAAGAAAGTCACCAAAACTGAGCGCATCGAGGCAGCGGTGCTTGGCAGTCTGTTACCAATTTCAAAAAAGGAACTTGCACGTCTTCTTCCTGATGTCAGCGTGACAACAATTGAGAGCGTCCTGGGAAGAATGGTTGTTGAAGAAAGAATAAGAAAAATTGGGAAAGGTCCATCAACACAATATCTAAAGAACCTTGAGTAAAATTGAGTGACTTTTTCTAAGAGAGATTACAGCATGCATAAAAAGATTGATCCCGTCGTCATTTTTATTCTTATTTTCGTTTTGACGCTGCTTGCCTGCCAGGTTGCACCGACGCCAACACAACCAAGCGAAATGCCCGCCTTGGCAAGCGCTACTGAGACAGTAGAAAAAACTGAAGAGCCAGATCCGAGCCCGACTTCCACAAGCGAACCCCAGGTTCTTGTCTATCAGCCCAACCCAGATTTGCCAGATTCACTAAATCGGCTGATTGAAGAGCAAAGCCTCGTGCAAGCGCAAGGCTCAACCAATGATATTGCTTACAGTTTCGATTTTGGCGACTCCAACCGGGTGGGCAATTGGGTCTACGCCCTGGTGGCGCCTTTCCCAACATTCACGGATGAGGTCAGTTTCACTTGGTTGCAAAACCTCTGGAAAGGAGAACCCGAAGACGAAAATCAAAGGCTCCTGATTGCAGAAGGAGATCTGCCAGCGCTTACCAGTATTCTGGGTGAGCCCGGGCAAAGGGTTGTGACCCATGCAAAAGAAGACCTGCTTGAAAAGGCCTGGACGATTCAAAACACCTGGGCTATCATCCCCTTCGAAGAGATTGAGCCGCGTTGGAAGGTAATTGCCATTGACGGACAAAGCCCCATCCATAAAGATTTCTCCGCCGATCAATATCCACTAACTATTCCCATTTCTCTCAATCCTGTTATAGCAGATGACAACTTCAGCTCCCCAGCAGAATTGGAAGACCTGTATTTCTCAAACCTTGACCCAGGTAAAATCACCACTGTCATGCTGACTGGTGTGACCGCCCTGGTGCGTGCCACGGCAGTGGGAATGGACCAGCGGGGAATTCTTGTGCCGGGGGAAAACCTCGCCCCCGTGATGCGAGAGGCTGACATTTTACACATCAGCAATGAGGTTCCCTTTGCCAAAGAGTGTCCGCCGCACACCCTGGGCAGTTACCTGGTCTTTTGCACTCCAGAAAGTTACATGGAACTGCTGCGCTCGGTTGGCACAGATATAGTGGAGCTTACCGGCGATCACTTCCAGGATTACGGACAGGAAGCCATGCTTTACACACTTAGGCTTTACGCGCGGGAAGGCTGGCCGGTCTATGGTGGCGGCAAGGATATCTTCGACGCGAGAAAAGCGGTAAAGTTGGAGATCAATGGCAACATGCTGGCCTTCATTGGCTGCAACGCAAAATCACCAAATTTCGCTCAGGCCAGCGAGACCAGCAGTGGCGCCTACCACTGCGATATGGACTACATGGTCGAGGCTGTGAGTCAACTGAAAGAACAAGGCTACCTCCCAATTGTGACCTTCCAACATGAAGAACGCTACTTCTGGTCCCCAAACGCCTCCATGGTGCGCGATTTTACAGCCGTGGCTGAGGCAGGGGCTGTCATCGTTAGCGGAAGCCAATCACATGTGCCGCATTACACCGAGTTTTTCAACGACACCTTTATGCACTATGGCTTGGGGAACCTCTTTTTTGACCAATACGGCATTGCTGAAAATACGGACATCGGTTTTTTGGACCAGCATGTTTTTTACGAAAACCGCTATCTGGGCGTAGAGTTAATCCCGATTCAATTTATCGATAAGGTTCAAGCTCGTTTGATGACAGCTCAGGAAAAATCCGAGACCCTGCGGATTTTGTTTGACACAATCCGCATGTGGTGGAAGGATGAAAATAATCAGCCAGTCATGCCTTCCTGGAAGTAAATCGAAATTAT
>JAQVUC010000211.1 GCA_028699715.1 Anaerolineaceae bacterium
GCTGTCAGCCTGGTCCGGCATACCAATCCAGAGACAGTGGAACATCACTTCCTGGAAGCGGGTGAAAACCTGGTAATTGATATTGAAATTGGAGATGACGTTGAAGAAGTTACCCTGATCATTGCCAGCACAACCCTAGTGACCAGAGAAAAGGCTACTTATCAAATCAACATCAAATAAAAAAGTGAAGTGAAACCAAAAAGCAGTCTTTCCAGACTGCTTTTTTTAATGTCTAAAAATTTATACGTTAGCGATGGCATCCACCAAATTGTCGTAAGTTGGGAAATACGGCAAGATGCCGATCAGTTCCATGGAACTGCGCACATTCTCGTTCAGTCCAGCTAAAACCAGGGGGCTGTTGTTTCCTTTTTTCATTTCCTTATAGACGCGAATGATTGACCACCAACCCGCGCTGGAAACAAAGGTGATATCCGACATATCCAGAATGATAGTTTTTCTCTCTTCTACCAATTCAGATAGTACTTTTTCAAGGTCAGGGGCTGTAGCGCTGTCTACACGACCTTCCCCTTTAACAACTTTGCATCTTTTGTAATCAGTTACTGTAAATTCCATTTTTACAACCTTCCAAATTGTTGATGCGATTATAACATCATCTCTTTTGCGTTTGAAAGATTTGGTACACAGGTCAGGTATAATAACGCCCTATGAAATACTATATTTGGACAGAAGGCTGCCAGATGAACGTGGCAGACAGTGATCGTTTAGCCCGCGCCTTGGAAAGCCTCGATATTCATCCCGCAAGTAACCCGGCCGATGCAGGTTTGATCATTTTGAATACCTGCGTTGTAAGACAAAGCGCTGAGGACAGGGCCTTGGGCCGTTTAAATTCTCTAAAACCGCTCAAGCGCTCAAACCCTGATTTGATCATCGGCCTGATGGGCTGCCTGATTGGGATCAAAGGGAATTCTGCTTTGGAAAAACGCTTTCCCTGGGTGGACATTTTCGCCGGACCTTCAGACCCGGAACCCTTTTTACGCTTCTTGAGCAAACGCACAGACCAGCAGGATTCTGAAAGCTGGCGGCAGCTAGTTGACGATGTTTTGGATGCTGAATTTGGCATCACAACCGAAGCCCAGCACACCGTTTCGGAAAACCTGCCGATTGTTTTGGGTTGTTCCCACGCCTGCACCTATTGTGTCATCCCCAACCGTCGCGGCAGAGAACAGAGCCGGGATGCCAAAAAGATCATTTCTGAAGCCCAGGTCATGGCCGACCACGGAGCCAAAGAATTGGTTTTACTTGGTCAAATTGTAGATCGATATGGCCTGGATATCCCTGGTGGAATGCTTTTACCCCAACTACTACGCGTAATATCTCAATTAAATGGGGTACAAAGGCTCAGATTTCTGACATCTCACCCTAACTGGATGACTGACGATTTGATCGATGCTGTGGCAGAACTGCCCAAAGTGATGCCTCACATTGAAGTGCCTGTGCAAGCTGGTGACGACCAGGTTCTGGCAGCCATGCACCGTGGATATACAAATCAAGACTATCGCGAGCTGGTTGCCCGGATACGCGAACGTATCCCGGGAGTTTCGATCGGGACTGACATCATCGTCGGTTTTCCCGGTGAGAGTGAAGAGGCTTTCGACCAAACCTACCAGCTGCTCAAAGATCTACGCCTGGATGTGGCTCACCTGGCGCGCTATTCCCCCCGCCCAAACACCTATTCAGCAAAACTTCTCCCGGACGACGTGCCCGCTGAAGAAAAAATGCGCCGTTTCAGACTCTTAGAGGGCTTGCAGGAAGATGTGGTGGGCGAGATTAACCAGCAATTTTTAGGGCAGACCCAAGAAGTGCTTTTTGAAGGCAAATCCAAAAATAAATGGCGCGGTCGCACGCCAACTAATCGCCTGGTCTTTGTCAAAAGCGAAGAAAATTTGTTGGGTCAACTGCGCGATGTGAACATTTCCTGGACTGGTCCCTGGTCATTGCAGGGTGATTTACTCTGAGCTTTGTTCTAAATTTTTATCCGGGTAGTCACAAAGAGCAATAACTGGACAGCTTGCGCACTTAGGCTTGCGTGCCTGGCAAATATTTCGCCCTAAATTGATCAAGTTGAGGTGTAAAGGACCAAAGTCCTCTGAATCGCCAATCATCTCCAGATACTGGTGAGTTTTTTCCACGCTCAATTTCTCAGGACGCAGTCCAATCCTTCCACTCACGCGGTAAACATGAGTATCTACCGGAAAGGCCGGCATGCCCAGGGTAAAAACCATCACGATAGCCGCTGTTTTGGGACCAACACCTTTGAGATTGACCAACCAGTCCCGGGCTTTTTCGACGCTCAGTTTTTTTAACCACTCCAGATCGATCGCACCATTTTTTTCGCTGATCTCTCGCAAAGCGGCCTGAATATTTGGCCCTTTTTGCTGAGCCAATCCGGCGATGCGGATAACGTACTGAAGTTCACCTGAATCAGCGTCGCGCACCTCTTCCCAACTGCTGTAGCGCTCTTTTAGCGCCATAAAGGCTTTGTCGCGGTTGATGTCATTGGTGTTTTGGGAGAGAATTGTGCAAACCAACTCATCGACTGGCGGGAGCATCTCATGCCAATCTGGCACTCCAAAATACTCCAAAAGTTTTTGACTTACCTGGCTCAGCTTTTCTTTTCTGGCCAAATCCGCGTCCTTCAGCATAAGCTTATTGTTCCAACAATTCGATTGGCTTGGAAAGGCGTACTTTGCCAATTTCTATGCCGCGAAAATTCTTGAGCACAGGTTTATTGAATTTGGCGAAAGCTTCCGATTCCATTTCAGCTTCAAAGCCAAACTTTTTCATCAATTCAACGATCAGGAAATGCGTAGCCCGTCTGGTCAGATCACCATCGGCAAACTTGAAACAAATTCCAATACCAGGTGAGTCTTCTCCCAATGCTCCGGGCATGATCCCGATCATTTGATAACCCTCTGCCCCACCTTTGGCTATCACTTTACCCTGCATCACTTCCATCAGAACCGTATCGACTTTGCCCGGTCCGGCCACCATTGTCGGGTAAGAACTCATAGCCCGCGTAATTTTTTTACAGGCGCTTTGTCTGTTCGCATCCAAATCTTTAGGATCAACCAAGCGGGCAGTAGCCAAGGCAAAACTGCTTAGGCTCATGGCGTAGACCGGAGCGCTGCAACCGTCGACCCCAAAAATCATGTCATCACGATGCACACCGCACATCGAGGCCACACTCTGGCGAATACTTTGTTGCACAGGATGCACCGGCGTAAGGTAGTCATCCAGGCTCAAGTCGCGCAGCTTGGCGTGCGCCAACATGCCGCTGTGTTTGCCGGAACAATTGTGGCGGTAAGAGTCAGGCTCTTCGCCCCGCACACGCATGGCAAAACTGGTGGCGCTATCGGTGGGCCAGTGAACGCCGCATTGCAAATCGCTCA
>JAQVUC010000212.1 GCA_028699715.1 Anaerolineaceae bacterium
ATCCTTCCAAGCCCTTCACTGGCCCGATCAGGGGATTACCATCAGGAGTCATTGGATATGTCCCTCGCCAGGTTCGGCGGACGCGGATATTACCCAAAACAGGCATGATCTCAACCAGCCTTTTGCAGGCCATTGGCAAAAAGGTGCTTGTGTTCTGCGTCAGATTGCCCCAGATTTGAGGGGAGGGGGTGAGACAAAAGATGATTTTGCCGGTCGGATGCTGATAAAAATAAAAGTTGCTCGACCCTGGTTTTTCCCTGATGTCCACGATCATGGCATCAAACATCTTCTGGACCGGTTCAGTGATTCCGGCCTCGTGCGCGTCAGGTTCGACCGGGATGTCGATCGCGACCAGGTTCGAAAGGTTGCGAGACCAACCCCCGGCAGCATTGATGAATATTCCGCAGGAATACCTGGCTTTGTCAGTAATCACCCCTACAACCTGATTGTTGTTCACGACGATGTCGATTACTTTTTCGTTGAAGTGAAAATCGGCCCCGTCCAGCATCGCTCTTTGCCAAAAAGCAAAGACTGACTTAAGCGGAGAAGCGCTGCCGTCTTCAGGAGAGAAGGTGCCGCCCAGTAACCCTTCCGGATCAAGGTGGGGAGCTATTTCCAATAAGGGCTCTTTGTCCAGCCACTGGATATTCAACCCTAAATCATGTTGGATACCAAGCAAACTTTTGAGAGTTGACTCAATCTTTCCATCATAAGCAACAAAACTATAGCCGCCGGCGCGCCAGTCGATTTCATCTCCGTAAACATCCTGCCAGGTCGAGAAAACCTCGATTGACTTTGTGCAAAGGTAAATTTTTGAAGGGTCAGAATGGGTCGCGCGGATGCCGCCAATGGCGTGTTTATTGGAGGCTTGTCCAGGGCTTGGCATTGGCTCGATCACCAATACTTTTAAGCCTGCTTTTGCCAATTCCAAGGCGGTGGGAGTCCCAATTGAGCCGGCACCGGCAATGATCACATCGTAGCTGGTAGTCTGACTCATTGGAATTTTTCCTTTTCGCTGGGGCAATTTTCAATAAAATCCTTGACTGGGACCTCGACAAAAGTGGGACGGACAGGCGGATCAGTTACCTCATTGATTGCCACGCCTTCCTCTGCAAATAAACGCTTGATCAAATTCAAACAGGTTTTGCCACCACAGGCGCCCATGCTGGCATGCGTGACGGCCTTTATCTGGTTGATATCTTTGACACCAGCCTTGATCAGTTTTCGGATCTCACCGGCTGTGATGCGTTCGCAGCGGCAGATGTAGGCGTTGTCATCAAAGTTCTCTTGTCCCAAAAATTCTTCATCAAATGGCTTAGGAGCGCTGGGTGGAATGATGCGGAAGCCAGCGGCTCGCTTGGCTAAATCGAGGGGTACTTCCACACTCAGTAAACGTGTCCCATCCTTGAAGCCAGCAACAGCTCTGATCTTTTCGATTTTAAAGATGCCCAAGGCTAGACCGTCTGTATCCGTGACTTCTATTTGCTCACCAACTGCAATAAAAGGAGTGTTTTGTTCTACTGGCAAGCTAACCAAGGCGCTATCTGTGCGCTTGCGAAAATCAACCAGACTAATCGCCAGACCAGGGCAAACAGCCACACAGCGGCCGCAAGCGATACATTCATCCGCGTTGGCATCATCGAAAATCGGAAGATGGCGGATATCGGTTTCATCAATGAAAATCAAATCCTTAGGACAGACAGTAGCGCAGGGATTGCATGGAATTTCCTGAAGACAATGGAAAACCGGGAAAACGCCATCCATCTTTTGGTTGTAGATTTCTTCAACAATCTTGCCGGGTTTGGATTTCAGAATCTGTTCTGTTTCCAACCAACTTTCAGGGATGGTTGGCACATTTTTTCCAAGTTTTTTGGCAATTTCACTGCCCACAATTTTCCCGGAGAAGATTGCCGCAGATGCTTCGGCGATTTCCTGAGCGTCCCCGGCGGAGTAGACATCCATGCCAACTTCCTTTGCCGTTTGCAGAAATTCGTTGACTGGTTCCAGCCCTACAGCGATAAGGAGCGTGTCACAATCATAGATCTGTTCAGTTCCAGGGATGGGCTTGAAATGTTGATCTACCTTTGCTATGACTACAGACTCGACCTGCTCTTTGCCCCTGGCCTCGATGACCGTATGAGAGGTATAGATGGGTACGCCGGAACGGGCCAGTTTATCCTTGTGCACTTTGTAACCCCCACAGTGCGCTGCCGCTTCAACCAGCCCAGCGACGTGGATGCCTGCCTGGATGGCGTGGTAACCGGCTATCAGACCCACGTTCCCCCCTCCGATAATGAACAAATTTTCACAGGGTTTTACCAGGTCGCGGTTGACCAACGTTTGGAAAGCACCGGCGCCATACACTCCCGGCAGTGTGTTGCCAGGGAAGGCCAAACTGCGTTCACGCGCGCCAGTGGCAACCATAAGCGCTTGTGACTTGACAATCACGTTTTCCTTTTGATGCCGATAAATGCCGATAACTTTTTCCTCGTAAACACCGATCGCCGTCGAATTGGTCCAAATTTCAACTGAAGTCAGTTCTTTGAGCTGTTTTTCAAGCTTTTTAGCGATATCGATGCCTCGTGTCCCGGCGTAAACCGCTTCACTTGAACCGAAAAAGCGGTGGGTTTGCAGGACTAATTTGCCACCCAGCTGATTCTTATCATCGATCAATAAAACCTTTGTTCCCAACTTTCCTAATTCGATGGCGGCAGAAAGACCAGCCGGCCCAGCACCGATGATAAGAACCTCATATTCAAAATATCGTTGAGTTGGATTTTCTTTGTCGACACACTCGAAAACTGCAGGGAGACCAGGTAAGCCATCCGCCGGAAGAATCCTCATATCTGGCTTGACAGCGGTCATGCAGGCCTTAACCGGGAGTCCATCCACAATCACCATGCACTGCGAGCACTGTCCGTTGGCGCAAAAGATGCCTTGCGGGCTGTGGTCTTTGACGTGATGTCGGAAAATATTAATGCCCTGAGCCATCAGGGCAGATGAAATCATTTCGTTGGGTTTTGCGAAATATTGCTTGTCTTGCCAATAAAATGGGATGCTTGCTTGGGTATCATCGATCAGAATGGGGTGAGATTTGATTCGATAATCGGACATAAACTCCTCAAATGACTTTTCAATTTAGTGCTTAATCTTACCACCACCACTTGATATTGGTGCAAGCTTCAGCCATTTGAAGACAAATGGTTAACCGAATATTTCCTGGTATTTTTTGTCCAATTCATCATCGGCCAGATGGGAGTAGCGTTGAGTCACAGCGATGTTCGTATGTCTGGCAAGCACTTGAGCCAGTTTGAGGTTGCCCGTGCTTCCCAGGATGGTTGTGACAAAGTAATGCCTGAAAGAGTGGGGGGTGATTGTGCCTACCGCGTCTTCCCCAAGGCACTCTCTG
>JAQVUC010000213.1 GCA_028699715.1 Anaerolineaceae bacterium
TGCCAAAGTAATTTACACTGACACCTGGACCAGCATGGGTCAGGAAGAAGAATCCGCCAAACGTGAAAAAGTATTCCCACCCTATCAGGTCAATCAGGCTCTGGTAAAAGAGGCTCATGACGACGTTATCGTAATGCACTGCCTGCCGGCTCACCGCGGCCAGGAAATCACTGATGAAGTAGCTGATGGGCCCCATTCAAGGCTCTTCCCGGAAGCTCACAACCGATTGCACGCTCAAAAAGCAGTTTTATATAGATTATTAGGAGGAAAGTAACAAAATGAATACCCAGGATTACATCAAACTCGAAGATCAATACGGCGCACATAACTACAAACCCCTCGATGTTGTCTTAAATAAAGGCAAAGGTTGTTGGGTCACTGACGTAGATGGCAAACGCTACCTGGATTGCCTCAGCGCTTATTCTGCCTTGAATCAGGGTCATTGTCACCCCCGCATCGTTCAGGCAAGCATCGACCAAGCCCAAAAAATTGGCCTGACCTCACGCGCTTTTCGAAATGATAAATTAGGCTTGTTTTACAAAAAACTGGTTGACTTGACTGGCTATGAGATGGCTTTACCGATGAACAGTGGCGCCGAAGCCGTTGAAACAGCCGTAAAAATTGCCCGCAAATGGGCTTATGCTACCAAGGGTATTCCTAAATACGAAGCTGAAATCATCGTTGCTGAAGGCAACTTCCACGGTCGCACAACCACCATCATTTCCTTCTCCACAGAACAATTTTACAAGGAAATGTTCGGTCCTTTCACCCCTGGTTTTACAGCTGTCCCTTATGGAGACATCGAAGCCGTAAGAGCTGCTATCAATCCTAATACGGCAGCAGTCATGCTTGAACCGATTCAGGGTGAAAATGGCGTCGTTATTCCTCCAGATGGTTACTTGAAAGCTGTTGCTGAAATCTGTAAAGAAAACAATGTTTTATTTATTGCAGATGAAATCCAGACCGGTCTTTGCCGCACGGGCAAATGGTTTGCCTCTCAATATGAGGATGTTCGTTCTGATATCACCATCATTGGGAAAGCGCTTTCTGGCGGAATGTACCCCGTTTCTGCGGTTTTGGCTGATAAACCAATTTTAGGTCTTTTCCAACCAGGCGAACATGGCTCCACCTTTGGAGGCAGTCCCATGGCTGCTGCCATTGGGATAGCTGCCCTGGAAGTTCTGGATGAAGAAAATTTGGCTGAACGTGCTATGGAACTGGGTGAATACTTCAGAGGCGAACTTCGCAAAATCGATGCGCCCGTAGTCAAAGAAGTCCGTGGGCGTGGTTTGCTGATAGGTGTCGAACTCCACCCCGAAGCTGGCGGTGCCCGACGATATTGTGAAATGCTCCAAGAGGAAGGCATCCTCGCCAAAGAAACGCATGATCATGTCATTCGCTTCGCTCCTCCGCTGGTGATTGAAAAATCTGATCTTGATTGGGCGCTTGGGATCATCGCGGACGTATTGAAAAGATAAGAAAGTCAAGGTAACACCATGACCAGATTTGCCAAGATAGTTGCTACACTTGGACCAAGTAGTTCTGACGAAAAAACGCTCACTGAGATGGTGACATCCGGTCTGGATGTTGCCAGGTTAAATTTCTCCCATGGAGATCACGAAGGGCATGCCGCTTTGATTACGCTGATTCGTCAGATTTCTCTAAAAGTTGGCAAGCCAGTCACCATTTTAATGGACCTGCAAGGTCCAAAATTACGCATTGGCAACCTTGGCAGTGAACCTCTTGATTTAATATCAGGCCAGGAAATCGTATTGAGTTCTTCTGAGAATCCCGATCATTTACCGGACGGTTTCACCTTCATCCCCTTTGATGTCCCCAAACTTCACGAGGCTTTAGTGCCGGGGAATCACATCCTTCTCGATGATGGTCAACTCGAATTTCAGGTGACGCGCATGGATGGGGAGAACATCTTCGCCAAAGTTTTATTGGGCGGCAAACTCAAATCCCATAAGGGCGTCAACCTGCCCGGTTCAAATCTGGATATCCCGATTCTCACGCCCAAAGATTTAAAAGATCTTCAGTTTGGCTTGGATAAAGGCGTTGATTTGGTCGCTGTTTCTTTTGTAAAAACAGCGGACGACATCAGGATGGTGCGCGAAACTATGCGTTCCATGACCAAGAGCGATTGGCTTCCGCCAATTATCGCCAAGCTTGAACGTCCTGAAGCTGTCCAGAACCTTGAAGAGATCATAAAAGTAACCGACGGTGTAATGGTCGCCCGCGGTGACCTTGGTGTGGAAATGTCTCCCGCGATAGTTCCTGCGGTGCAGAAATCGATTATCAAAACGGCTAACCTGAATGGGAAGTTTGTCATTACGGCTACCCAGATGTTGGAGTCCATGATCAACAATCCCCGCCCAACTCGCGCGGAAGCTGCTGACGTGGCAAACGCCATTTTTGATGGTACCGACGCTGTGATGCTTTCAGCTGAGTCAGCAGCCGGCAAATACCCAATCCACAGCATCCAAATGATGGATACGATCATCCGTCAGGCTGAATTGCATTTGAAGGAATGGGGTCACATCAACATCCTTGACAGCCGCATTTACAACGACGACGTTGTGACCATTTCCCGGGCGGCAAAATTAATGGTTGAAGACCAGGACGTGAAAGCGATCATCGTCTTCACCCTTTCGGGCATGTCAGCTTTATGGATGAGCAAAACCAAACCGGCTGTTCCAATCTATGCCTTTACTCCGGAAGTAAAAACTCAGCGTTGGTTGGGAATTTGTCGGGGCGTGACAGCTATGCGCGTACCCCACGCCGACACTCTTGAAACAATGATCACCCACGTTGAAACCGCAATCACCGCGGCTACCCCGCTTGAAAAAGGTGATCAGGTCATTGTCATCAGCGGCTTCCCCGTTGGCGCATTCACTGCGCCAAATCTGGCAATTCTTTATACGATCAGGGGATAAAGCAATGTAGAATTTTAGTTTAAACAAGACCGCGGAATTTTCCGCGGTCTTGTTTGTTTAAGTTCAGCTTTTTAATATAAAGCTCGATTGATTTCATCCAATTGGCTTTGTGTTGGTCTCAGGCGCTCACTGCCTATTCGATTTAGTGGTTCCTCTGGCAAATCATATAACTCTTGAATTGTAGGATTGGCTTCTGAGAAGTAGATCAATCCAGTCGCAAAATACTTGTTCTTATACGATTCAGTCAAAAGATCCAAAGCGGAGTTGCGGTCAGTTGGATCGTAATCTTTCTCAAGCTTTTTTAGAACTATGTAAGTGCCGTTTTCAACCCGAATCTCACGGAATGAACCTGGCTCAAAATGCTCTGAATCAATCGCTTCCTTAGTGCTGAAGTGTTTGAAATCGTGTAGGGGCGCTTCGTGATCTCGACCCCAGGTATAAGATTGAAGAGCATCATCCT
>JAQVUC010000214.1 GCA_028699715.1 Anaerolineaceae bacterium
CAAAGCGAAGAAAGGGATTTTTTTGATTTTGAAACAATACCCACCTGCCAAACAATTTTTTCCACAGTAAATTTGGTAGCCCTGCGGCATGTCCTATTTCCAGCATCCACATGGCTTTGATTGTAAAATAATGAAAATACTCGACCTGGTCGAAGCCCGCTTCTTTTAGTCTCGCTATCCAAACTTCAGGTGGATCGAGATTGATGTGCCGCGCAATTTTATTGAAAAAGACTGAATACTTCTGCGACAGCTTGGTCAATCCCAATTTTTGCAGCATTTTCATTCCCCAGAGATCACTGCGAAAACGTTGATTGGGCACGGCAAAATAAAACTTTGCGCCTGGCTTTAAAATCCTTGCGGTTTCATTAAGCACAGCTTGAATATCCTGAACATGCTCCAACACCGAATTGCTGATCGCGCTGCCAAAGCTTCCAGTTTTTATAGGAGCAAAGGCGCCTTCTGACTGAACCAACAAAGGATAGATATTTCGTTCTCTTGCCTCTTTGAGCGGCTGCCACCACGGGTCAACACCCAGGACCTGCTCATACTGGAACAAAGCCCAGGCAAAATGTCCGTCACCTGCCCCCAGATCATACAATGGCTCAACCAGCTCTACTCGCTCGTAGATACTCTGTTCAACAGCCCTGAGCATACCTCTGAAATAAGGCAAATGGAATAATTGCTGCTGGCAGATGCGCTCTATTTGATCCGGAGAGAGTTTCTCAGGCATCTAAGACAGCCTCCATCCAGGCTTCGTATCGGGCAGCGACCGCGTCTTGCTGAAAATCTGCCAGAAACTCTTTGGGAATGAACCTGGCTTGCTCACCTTTTTTTAGGATTTCGATGACAGCATCCGCAATTGCCTTTGGGTCCCGCAGAGGAATGATTTTCCCCAGCCCTGTTTTCAAGACCGGCTGCCTTACACCCGGAAGATCTGAGGCAACCACCGGTGTCCCCTGCGTCATCGCCTCAATTTGAACGATGCCGTAGGATTCAGTCGCGTTCAAGCTGCTGAAGACCAGCAGGTCACAAACAGCAAAAAAGGCTTCAAATTCCTCATCGCTCAAAAATCCCAGCAAGCGCCATGTTTGTCCAAAAGGTTTGAGATGATTTTTCAA
This sequence comes from Anaerolineaceae bacterium, assembly GCA_028699715.1. Lineage (GTDB taxonomy): Bacteria > Chloroflexota > Anaerolineae > Anaerolineales > Anaerolineaceae > Mesolinea. The sequence goes on from JAQVUC010000214.1 coordinate 1,119, forward strand.
GGTGGCCTGATAGGTTTCTTCACCAACTACACTTTTCCAGGCTCCAGCGTGAATAACTGTAGCTTCAGGAAATTTTTCCAGGATTTCCGGCAGAGCCATGGCCAGGTACTCAAAACCCTTTTCAGTTGCCACCCTGCCCGCAAGTCCAATAACTTTGGAATTCTTTTTTATGTCGTACTTTGCTCGAAACTGCTCCGCCCGTTCAGGTGAAACTTCTTTTACCACCACGGGTGTAGGCGATTCAACCACTTTCTCCAAAAATGGCTGTAGGGTTTCAGAATTCTCGGCATAATCCAACGAATTTTGGACGATCAAAGCAGCATCTTCCAGCACTTGTTTACCCAGCGCTGTTGTCACTTTACCGGCAAGTTGGCTGAGCAAGCCCCCACTCATCACAAGGTCGCAATGATAGGTCACCAGGATCGGTTTAGCCAACTTCAGCGCTTGTTTGCTGAGCAAAACTGATTCGAACTGCGGCAGATGCAGGTTGACCACATCCGCCCACTTTACCCAGCGCCGGGCAGTCCTTAAGAAAGCCGGCATAATCACGCCTTTAGAGAGCCTGGTCAGGACCGGAACGCGAACAATTTTGATTTTGTTAAAAATCTCTTCAGTGGGAAGGTCTTTCTTATATTGAGATGTCAGCACAACAACTTCATGTCCGAGATCGGCCAGACCATTGGCCAAGCGCAAGGCGTAAACAGACAAGCCGGAACTGTAAGGGTGAAAGTAGGTTGAGGAAAGAAGAACTTTCATACTTGCTCCCTTTTCTTCTGGCGAAAATTTGTGGCCTTCTGGGTTAAGGATCCAAGACTTTCCCCGCTCAAAAACAAAGCGATAACACCAAAAACTGCCGGTATAAAAATTTGTACCGCGTGCACAACCAGTGACATTGCCAGGGCTGGGGCTTTAGCTACACCCACCAGCGCGTAAGCGCCCACTGAACCCGCCTCATAAATACCTAAGCCACTTGGAGCTGCCGGGAGCGCGTTTACAAAAGCGCTGGCAGGGATCACCAGCATCGGCCACCACCATTCTGAAGCCTTCAGAATGGCATTTTGCAGGATCATATATTCAACCATGGAAAAAGACCAGCTTATAGCCAAAATCACAAATGCCAGCAGGAAACGCCGTGGGTTTAAAAAGACCTCAAACCCAATCAACAACTGATCAAAAGCCGGGATCAATTTTTGCTGTGCCAGGTTCGATTTAAATTTCGTCTTCAACCAGGAAAGAGTTTTTTCTTTGTTTTGTGCTGCCAGGATGATCAAAATTATCGAGATAGTCAGACCTGCCAATCCGATCCAGGCAATCCTATTCAAGAGTACATTGTCGATCAAGAATAATAAACAGGCGATCAAAAAGCAAAAGCCGACCAAAAGATCAAGGATTCTTTCTGCCACGATGCCAGCTAATACTTCCATGTAGCTGGTATTTTTGCTGTTTTTTTCACTCAAAAAAGCCGCCCGTCCAAACTCACCCAGGCGCAATGGCACGATCGAATTGAGCAGATAGCCCAGATTCATTGCCCAAAAAACATCCGCGTAGCTGAATTTTGAATCGTAAATGATCCAGCAAGTGATTCCCCTGAGCAATAAACCTGCCAAAAAACAGAGGACGATCAAAGTGACTGACCCGAAACTGAGCTGTCCAAAGGCGCTGATTAAGACCTGGAAATCAAGTTTGCGAAAGACCAGCCAAAAAGCAAAAATACTGACCGCAAGCGGCAAACCAACACTGATCAATTGGTTTAAGCCAACTGTTTTTTCAGTTTTGGGCATCATTTCTCCAGGCGTAAAATGGCCATGAAAGCTTCCTGCGGTATCTGGACGCTCCCGACCATTTTCATACGTTTTTTACCCTTCTTTTGCTTCTCCAAAAGCTTTTTCTTGCGGGTGATGTCCCCACCATAACACTTGGCCAACACATCCTTGCGCAGCGCTTTCACATTTGCTCTGGAGATCACTCGTCCTTGCGCGTAAGCCTGGATCGGAATGACAAACATCTGACTGGGAATGATCCCTTTCAGCTTAGATACCAAAGCCTGTCCTTTATGGAAAGCGTCTTCGCGGTGGACGATGGCTGTCAGCGCGTCAACAGGTTCTTCGTTCAGCAATATTTGCAGCTTTACCAATTCCCCTGCCCGATATTCGATAAACCTGTAATCCATTGAGGCGTAACCGCGGGTATTGGATTTGAGCAGGTCAAAGAAATCCACAATGATCTCAGAGAGTGGGATCTCAAAATTCAACTGGACGCGATTGATAGCCGGAT
>JAQVUC010000215.1 GCA_028699715.1 Anaerolineaceae bacterium
CTACCGCGTGCCCTTGTTGATGGTGCGCCCGGACCGCTTCCAGGCGCGTATTTTGCTGCCTTTCAGCCTGCGCCCGGCCTTTTATAACGGTCAAAAAGACTGGCGCGAGACCGTCCAAGACTGGTTGCGCCTGGCCAAAAACGACCGACTGATCCGCAGAGAATTGGATGAATTGATCGTGTTGGGGGATTCGCTGCATGATACCGGGCAAATCAAACCCGTCACCGGACAGGTGATCAACGAGAATGGGCGGGATGTCTTCAAAATGCTGACTGGCGAGCGCCGTTTTTGGGCGACCGCCATCAAAGCAGCCCTGGATGAGGCAGTGGAAGAGCCCTATGTTTTGGCTTTGATCGATAACCAGCCTTCGCTTGAAAAACAAATCGCCGAAAATATGGCCTACAAGGCGCTTACGCCGGTCGGAAAAGCCCGCGCGGCTGCCCGCCTGGTGCTGGAGGCCAACCTACTCGAGCCCGACCAAGGGGAAAACGAGCTCGAGTATTTCCGGCGGGTGGCGGATTTACGCCTTAACGATGAGATGAAAGACCTGCTGCAGAAGAACCTGCAGATGGAACGCACCTATTATGGTCGTTTGATGAAGTTTTTTGAGCTGGGGGAAGAGTCGCTCGAGCTGGCGGACCGCTCGGAGATGCCCGAACGCGTGCTGCGTGAGATCATGCGCTTTGATGCCAAGCTTTGGCCTGCGGCGGTGGAATATTTTGCTGAATTTGACAACCGCAGCTACCTGGATGTGCAGGCCTTTTTGGAGCGCGAATCCGGTCAGGTTCAGACCCGCGCGCCGCGCATCCCGGCCGACCCGCTGACCAAGTCTGCCCGCAGTCTCAAGAAAGTGCTGATGGGCATGGATGAGCTACCCCAGGACGATAAGACTGGTTCCCTGGCCGACGCGCTCTTGGGCGACAGTGATAAAAAAGAAGCCTGGCAGCTGGCGGAGCGGATGGAAGCGCTCAGCCAAGCCATCCAAACCCGGGTGCAGTCCCTGCGCTGAAAGGTGTTTTTTTGGTTCAAAGATTTATGTGAGAAGACGCAAGCCGGTGGGTTTCCACCGGCTTTTTTGATGTATTTTTGGCTGCCCAATAGGTAAGTGAACTTGCTTGATAAAGGCTGAAACTCTCATTAAACCTATTCATATCTTTGTGAAGTCTTTCTCCTGAGCGGGTAAATTTGCTAATGAGATGCGAAGATCAATTTAGGAAGGCTGATGCTGTGCCAGTTGTTTTTTTTGGCTCCCAAACAGGTAAGCAAACTTATTTGTGTGGTAGCCTGATGATCGTTAAGCTTGTTCTCCACTTCAAACTGACTTTCCATTCAAACTAATCCGTTTTTTATGCGGTCACTACGCTGAGTAAAGGGGTCCAATTGCGCGTGGAATCTCTGCGTTGAGCAAGGCAGTCCAGACTGTGTACGGCCCTTGAAATGAGCGGGTACATACATTAAAAACCGTTGATTTACTGTCTAAAGGCCTGTGGGAAGCCTCACCGGTATCTTTATGCCTTTTATCCCTAAGAAGATCAGACAGGGTGATTTTTCTACTTTGCACTTTGATACTCCTTTAGCAACTCACCCTATGTTTTTGCAGCGGGTCTTGCATTAAGGCGGAAAAATAATGGCTTTTTTGACGCCCTCTTTTCACTCGGCTCTCTGAGTCATAGAACTTTTTTGCTTCACCTGGTGCGTAAACGGATGCCACCAGTTCGACATACACCACCGATTTTGTTTTGGCTCTTACGCCGGGGTGGGGAGCCTCACGCCTGTGCCCATGGGCACACTTACCCCAGATGTATGCTCAACCTCCTCGTTAAAAGCTATAGAAATGCGCGTAGGTATAATTTAATAGAGACAAAGGAAGGGGGCAGAGCTGTCACCCGGGCTCAAGAACATACATCTTTCAGGCGCTTATTGCGCACCAGCAGGGCTTTTAGCTCGATTTCACTTTGCCGCTGCCTAACCCTTTACTTTCTCATAAACTGTCCTAAAGTCTCAAAATGACAAATTCAGACATAACACGTACCGGGATTTGATATTTTATAGGCCGGATTGCCTACCCCGCATGATTGCTTGCGGGGTCCAATCCGGCAACTAAACATGAGAAATAACGATTCGAGCATAGTAGATAATTTAAGAAGCCAGGGTAGGGGAGACGCAGGCGGCGCCTTCGTGCTTGGTCTGGAGTCCCCGATGAAAACCAACGGGGCAGGCCGGCACGATCAAAAGGATCCAGGGTGGTCTCAACCCGAGCTAATCAATCAGTTTTCTACCGTTTCATAGCAATCTTGGAGTAGGTCGGAATGGCGCGAATTTCGCCACTCCGCCGTTAGATCTTTTTGATATCTGCCATTAGCGATCAAAGTTGGTTTGGTCTAAGGGTTCCAACAAATTTTTTTGTTTCATCCCTTTTTTGCCTTTCATCTACAGGGCGGTCTCATTCCGACCTACCCGCACGCCTGCTTAGACCGAAGGATAAAACAATGGAGACCTTACGGTCAAATCACGTGCTCGGTCTGGAGTCCCCGATGAAAACCAACGGGGCAGGCCGGCACGAGCAGGAATTATGAAAAGACAAAAGACAAAAGACAAAAGACAAAAGACAAAAGACCCTCTTCAGTCTTCCATCTGTTAGTAGGCCTGTGCCCGCCACAAAGTGGATGGGTATGGAATCCAGCTTCCCCCAAGGGGAAGCCCAAAGGGCCACACGGAGCAGGCCGGCGCTAGCAGTGACTGGCTGGGGCTAGGAGAGATAGGTTGGCATGACAAAGAGAAGGCGACGCATGCGTCGCCACTACCCGGGAGGATAGTAAAGGAGGCGCAGGGATAAGCCCCCATTGTTACCTAGGGCAGACATGGAGGTCTGCCCCTATGGTTTGATGTTCTATTGTAAAGGTTTTTTCGATTACTTTGAACGTCGGAGTGAGACCGCGCCAGGCAAACATATCTCAAAGGTTACAGGGCGGTCTCATTCCGACTTACCCGAACGTCCGTGTGATCCAAATGGGGAAATGATGGAGACTTACGGTCAAATCACGTGCTCGGTCTGGAGTCCCCGATGAAAACCAACGGGGCAGGCCGGCGCTAGCGGGAAGTGAATTGGAGACCTGCGGTCAAAACACGTGCTCGGCGGTGACGCCGGCACGATCAAGAATTATGAAAAGACAAAACACCAAAGACCAAAGACCCTCTTCAGTCTTCCAGCTGTTAGTAGGCCTGTGCCCGCCACGAAGTGGATGGGTATGGAATCCAGCTACGCCTACGGCATGCCCATGTATGCAAGCACACAGGACAGGCAAGCAGCTCCCAAGGGGAAGCCCAGGGCAGATCTGCACGACAAAGAGAAGGCGATGCATGCGTCGCCAC
>JAQVUC010000216.1 GCA_028699715.1 Anaerolineaceae bacterium
ATTGATGGACCAACTTCGGGATCTTCGGGACCAACTGCAGCAGGATAATCAAAAACTGGCGATCCTGGATGAACGCAAGGCAGCAGCTGAAAAATCGAAAATTCAATTAATGTCAGACCTTGCCACCATCGAAGAAGTCATTAAAACCGGCGAAGAAAAAATCAATTCACGCCAGTCTGAGCAGAGCAAATCTGAGCAGGAATTAGAAGCTGTCCTCAAGCAATTTGAAAGCCTGAGCGCGAAACGCGGCATGATCTTAGAGGAAAATGCTGCCCTTCAAAAGGAAGAAACCAAACTCAGGGAAGAACTATTGGAAACTGAAAAGGAAACCGTAGTTTTGCGATCCCGCAAACAGGAAATCACTGATCGCATGCAGTCGCTCCAAAGCTCCCAGGAAAGCGTCAAGGCAAGCATCTCAAATTTGTTAGTTGAGCAAGAACAACTGCAGGGAAAGACCAAGGACCTACAAGAAAAAATTGCTCAGTCTGAAGAAGGTCTACAAAACCTGAAGAAGGATTTGGAGGGGCTTCGTGGGGAAAAAGATGACTTGTTAAAGGAGCTGGAATCCCAACAGCAGAGCAGCCATAAACTGGAGCTGGAGAAAAACAGGGTCAAAAATAGACTTGAGTTGATCAAACAAAGCCGGGAAAGCCTGGCGGGCTTTTCTGCCGGCGCTAAGAGCCTGCTCAAATCCAGCAGGGAGAAAAAACTACACAACGAAATTACCGACCTGGCAACCCACATCGAAGTGCCGGAAGAATATGAAACCGCCATCAGCGCGGCCTTGGGGGAAGCTGTAGACGTCTTGATTGTCAAGGATGGTGGTTTGGGTTCAGATTTGGTGGAGGATTTTTCATCCAAACTTGAAGACCGGGTCGCTATCCTCAGTCAGCAGGATAAACCTCAAAAATACCGCAAATCTAGGCTGGATCTGCCGAATGGAATGCTTTGGGCCAGTGATATCGTTTCAGTCGACACGGACATGCAGGCAGTCGTCCAATTATTGTTAGGTGATTTTGTCATCGTTAATACCATGAAAGATGCCTTTGCAGGCAGGGAGCTTCATCCTGACCTGAACTTTGTCAGCCGCGCGGGAGAGGTTTTGCTTTCAAATGGGATCGCGATCATTGGCAAAGGAAACAAAAGCAGCAAAGTCAGTTATTCAAGGCTGGTCAAAGAACTAAGCGGGGAACTGGAAGAAATTGAAAGCTCTTTGGAGTCGATCAATAAAGTAATTGACAAGCAACAAGAGAAAATTGAAAAGGTCGACCTCAGGCAGCGTGAGCTCAACACTCAAATCGATCAGAAGCGCAAGGATTTGGAAAAACTCACCACTTCCAACAAAGAAGTCAGTCTGTCTTTTGAGAAGGTCCTCAATCGCCTGAATTGGTTTGAGCGACAACAAAGCGATAACAAAAACACGTCTGACCATTTGAATGATGATTTGCAGAAAATACATGACGCTGAAGCCAAAAACGAAAGCAAAATCAAGGAGCTTACTAGCAGGCAGCAAGAGCTAAAACAAAAAAGGCTTCAACTGCAGCCTGATGATATAGAAAACCAGTTTCACTATCTTGAAACAGAAAAACAAATGCTGACGCAATCTTTGAGCCACATTCAGCAAACCAATCAAAACGAATTAAGGCGTTTTGAAGAAGACAAACAACGCAAAAACAATTTTTTGAAACGGATCGAGTCTGAAGATGAAACGATCAAGGCTTTGGACACCCAAATTTCTGCCTTGGTTGAAAAAACTTCTGCCGATAAAAGCGAAATCGATGACATTCAAACCAATACGCTTGATCCCGAGTTGGTTTCGCTGCGGGAACTTGAGAACAAAAACCGGCAGTTTTCTGAAACAGATTCGGAAAATCAGAAGGCATTGACGGACAAAGACCGCCAGGTAGTCCACTATCAGCTTGAACTCGCCCATCAACAAGAAAGGTTGGAGAACTTGAAGTCGAGGATAGATGATGACTTCAGTCTGATTGAGATGGAGTTCAGAAATGAGTACACCCAATCCTCACCGCTGCCTTTTCCTGACCTGGTGATCGAAAGCTTGCCTGAGATCGCTGAAATTCCGGAAGGCCTTGCTGAACTGATCAAAGAGCAAAAATCACAGATCCGCAGGATCGGAACGGTGAATCTTGAAGCCGATCGTGAATACCAGGAAGTCAAAGCACGCTACGAAAACCTGAACTTGCAGGTCAAAGATTTGACGGAAGCCATTTCGGATATTGAAGAAATGGTGAAAGAACTTGACATCATCATGCAAGCCGAATTTCTGGAAACTTTCAAGAAGGTCAGCGCTGAGTTTACTCACATGTTCGCGCGACTCTTTAATGGTGGCTCAGCCAAGTTGGTGCTTGGAGATGAGGATTCTCCGATTGAAGGCGGTATTGAAATTGAAGCGCGCTTGCCCGGTAAACGAGAGCAGCGATTAGTGCTTTTGTCAGGTGGGGAAAGAAGTTTGACGGCTGTGGCGCTGGTCTTTGCCCTGCTCAAGGTTTCTCCGACACCTTTCTGTGTCCTGGATGAAGTTGATGCCATGCTGGATGAATCCAATGTTGGCAGGTTCATTGAGCTGCTCAAAGATCTGTCTGAAGAAACTCAATTCATCCTGATCACCCACAACCGCAATACGGTTTCGGCTGCGGATGTGATTTACGGTGTGACTATGGGTAAGGATTCAGCCAGCCAGGTCATCAGCTTGCGGCTTGATGAAGTGGATGACAATTTCATCCGATAAGTTTTGAATAACTTAATTAATAAAACAAGCTGGTTTTTCAACCAGCTTGTGTTTTAAGTGTAGTAATCTATTAGTTGCTAAACAGGTATTGAGAAAGTTCCTGAGGTACAGCAGGCTGATCTGGAGCGAATTCGGTCCAAACTGATTCTGTCTCAATATCGGATCGGGAAGCTCTGATCTCGGCTAACCAATCATTGAAGTGAGTCTGTTTCAGCTGGTCAAAGGCATAAGAATCAATTGGATTGTTCGCTTTTGTTACCAGTTGGATAATGTGCCAACCAAATTGAGATTGGACTGGTTCACTGATTTGCCCAAGCTCGTCCAGAGCAAAAGCACCATCGAGGAAGTCGGGATCGTTACTATCGTTAGGACCGATCCAGCCCAAATCGCCACCGTTGTTCTTGTTTGATTCATCGGTGGAATATTCTACAGCCAGGCTATTCCAGCTTTCACCAGCATCCAATCTTCCGATAACTTCTTCTGCCGTTTCCTGATCTTCAACCAGGATATGCCGGACCCAGACCTGTTCTTCAAAAGGTTCCAGATCTTTGGTGATGTCGGCCAGCAATTTATCACGTAAGAGACCCATTCTAAGGATGTTCTCAATGTCAGATTTGGTGA
>JAQVUC010000217.1 GCA_028699715.1 Anaerolineaceae bacterium
ACAAAGGATCTCATCCCCTAGCTTGAAACTGCCGTCCAGGAGCGTGCCTGTGACAACTGTGCCGAAACCGGTCAGGGTAAAGACCCGGTCTACTGGCAGCCTTGGCTTTCCCAAATCCACCCGGTTTGGGATACCTGTCAAAACAGCTTGAATTGTGTCCAGAAGCTCTGGCAGACCTTCCCTGGTTCGGGAGGAAACTGGCACAACAGGGGCTCCAGCCAGGCTGGTGTCCGCAAGCAAATCTTTCAAATCCAGCTGCACCAATTCCAGCCACTCCGGGTCTGAAATCAGATCGGTTTTGGTGAGAACAACGACCCCGCGTTTGATTTCCAATAAATTCAGGATGGCCAGGTGCTCACGGGTCTGAGCAGAAACGCCTTCATCCGCGGCCACAACCAGCAGAACAGCGTCGATCCCGCCAATGCCTGCCAGCATATTGTCAATAAAGCTGCGGTGACCCGGCACATCGATGATGCCGACTTCTTCGTTATTGGGCAAACGCAAAGAAGCAAAACCCAGCTCGATGGTCATCTCGCGGTCTTTTTCTTCTTTTAAGCGGTCTGGATGTGTGCCGGTCAGGGCGGCAATCAGTGACGATTTACCATGATCCACATGACCGGCAGTGCCCAAAATATACATAGCTCAGGAGGTCTTTTTATCGGTCAGGGGAGCAATGCTTTGGATCGATTCTTGAAAAGCCAATAAAACTTTCTGGACGTGTCTGACAGTTTCGCGGCTCAGATTATTCAGTTCGTCGCGCAGTAAGGCGGTCACGTTTTCCAGTTCATCCAATTGCTTGGCAACGTCAGTGAATTGCTGCGAGCTGACCCGGTTTTGTTCTTCCTGGGCAAGCATGTAATTGGTCCAGCGTTTGACGTCTTCAGATTTGAAATTAGTCCATTCCTGGCGATAACGGTCATCATTCAGTCGTTGCAGTTCAGTGATCTCGTTGATACGGCGTTCAAAGCGCTGGGTGACTTCTTCGGCGCTCTGGATGGCTTTGCTGACAGCCTTGCGGGCGTTTTCAAGTGTCTCAATTTGAGAACCCAGGTTGGCATTGAATTGATCAATTTCGGTAAAGCGTCTCTCCCAGCCGGCAAAAACCTTGTCTTTTTCGACCAGGGAATTGTTGACCCGGTCGATGAAGATCGACTGGTTTTCACGGCGGTCCTTCTCGTTGGTTTGCAGCTCAGCGATACGGGTGTCAAAGGTCCTGAAACTGTCGCTGAAGCTATCAAAGCGACTGCGGGTTTCTTCAATACGTTTGCGAACCGAGGCAACCTCACCCTGCAGGTCAGTGAGACGCTTGGCTTCCTGGCGGCGGCCTTCTTCCAATAATTGCAGAGAGCGTCGGTAATCTTCATCAAAGCGACCAACTTCCTGGATTTTGACCTTCAGTTCATCGTTTAGCCGTGCCAGGCGCGTGTCTTCAAGTTTCAGAGATCCAATTTCCGCTCGGATAGGATCAAACATCTCCGTCAAAGGATAAAGTTCCGCCAAAGTCTTTTTTACGGAATCGATTTCAATTTTGATGCGCTTTTGGCTTTCGTTCAAATTCGCATCAGCGCGCTGGTTCACTTCCCGGATCTGTTTGGTCAGGTCAATGTTAAGCCGCTCGATGCGGTTATCGTACTTATCCATATTGCTGATCTGGTTGGTATTACGGTTGATCAAGACTTCCAATTCTTTGATTTGCTTGCGTAAATTCAGGTTTTCACCTTCTAGAATGGTCAAACGGTTTTGCAGCGAAGCCAGATTGGTTTTATCATTTCGGCGTTCGTTGTCTAACCATTCAACACGTTTTTCAAGTTGTTCTATACCGGAATATTCGTCCATTTGTTCCTGTCTTTCCGTTATCTGATTGCAGTGATTGTATCAGAATCTTACTGAATGAGATTCTGGAAAGGTTGCAGCAGATCGCTGAGCGGAGTGCTCAAAAGTTGGGGAAAAATACCGCCCGCAACCATCAGCAGGATGATCATAACGATCGTAAAAATGAGTATTGGATGTTCTTTGTCAACAAGCATTGGGGAGGGGAGATCCTCTTGTCCCTGGGGATGAATCAGGGAACTGAAAATTCGCAGACTCAGCACCAACAAACCCAGGCTGCCAAGTACCATAACGATCATCAACGTAAAATTTGAGCTTGAGAGCAGGTTGTGGAGCGTGTTCTTGTAAGGAAAACTCATAAATAAGGGCAGTCCGATGAGATTGAGCGAGTTAAAAATCAAGAGCAGACTGGTCATTGGATATTTCCAAATCATGCCCCGTAGTGAATCAACCTCAGGCTCTTCAGACCCCGTAAGCTGATGCAGGACTGAGCCTGTAAAGCCAAGAATCAGGAAGGAAAGAGCACGTGGAAGCAAAGACATCTGCAGAATCTCCAAGCCGCCTTGGTTGATGTAAGATATCGCCAACAGAATGAAACCGGTCTCAGCCAGGAAGAAGTAGCCCAACATCCGACCAAGATACTTTTGAAAGATCCCAAAGGTGCCGGCGGCGAAGATGCTGGTAACACCAATAAATCTCAACATTAAGTCTAATCCCTCAATGTTACGCAGCCAGGCATATTGGTTGAGAAATTTGAGGAAAAAGAGTGCCAGGCTGATCTGCATGATGGTCAGAAGGAAAGTGACTGTCCATGGGTGGCTTTCTTCTGTCAGCATAGGCAGCCAGCTGTGAAGAGGAAAAATGCCCAGCCATAAAACAAAACCTACCGTCACCAGCAGAGCTCCTCTGAGAATCAGCTCCTGGGCTGAAGGGGCTGTTTCAATGCCTTCCACCATCCAACCATTTAAAAGAATCATGGGCAGTGCCAGTGTTTGCATGCTCAAAAATCGGATGATCCCTTTTTGGGCCGGCATTCCCCTGGGTGAGAGCAGCGGCACACTGATCAGAGCGATCAATTCGATGATCACGGCTGCGTAGAGGAAAGGATTGATGAACTGGACCGTCACCCACAGGGCTGTGATAGCCAGTGAGAGCGAATTGAACCACTGACTTATCCTGAAAAAATGGCTCAAAGTATTCCAGGCAAAACAGAGCAAATACAACAGACCGATCATTTTCAAATCGATCCCCGTGATTTGGATGCTGCGCCCGAACAGGTTCAGGCTGTCTTCGAGAATAATTGGGCTGGCCCCCAGTTCCAAAACTAATTCTGTTGGAAAAACAAAGGCGGAAACAGCCAGAACAAGGGCAAAAAAGCTAGCCAGAGATGCGCTGAGTTTTGAGAGCTTTTGCAGCGGAACCAGCAGCAAAGCAGCAGCGATTGGGGCAAGGATCCAGATAATGACAGTGTTCATTCAGGGCTGCTTTCCGCGTTTTTGATGATGAAGTAAGCGCCAACGATAGCCAGGCTTAAATTC
>JAQVUC010000218.1 GCA_028699715.1 Anaerolineaceae bacterium
AAACCCAAAAATTTTTAGAAGATCAAACGGCTTGCCTTTGGCAAGCTTTTTGATTTAAACCAATGGGTGAGATTATTTCAACTTCATCCATTCAAGACGACGTGCCAGGCGAAAACCCAAATTTTCAAAGGCCTTCTCAGCCCGCCCCTCGGGATATTCCACCCTCAAAGGACGGCCAGACCACTCTTTGTCGAAAAATTTGGAAAGAAGGTATCTGGTGTTTCGTTCTTCATATTCATCTTTTGCAAGGGCTAACCAAAGGTTATCCGATCTGGAAATTGCCCCCCGCTGCCAACTCAAAAGACCAAGCAAGCTGTTCTCTTGCCGAAGAGCGTAGTGCCGTAAAACATCGAACTCATCCCAATTAAGCGGGTTCAAAAAAGAGAGGGGTGAAAACAGGCTGAATTTGACCGAAGAATACCAGCGCGTATCACATGGATAGGTTTCTTCCAACCAGCGTTTTTGTGTCGACCAGTCGCTGAATCTCCTTGGCTCCATCCAAAGAGATTCCATTTCCAAGGAATTTGACCAATTTCCCTGGCTGAGCCGCTTTTCTTTGATCCAGTTGTTGAGCCTTCGAACTGATTGAAAGCCGAGACCCGCATATAAACCTTGGGCGGTCTGATTGTCACTGCTCACTTGCAGCCAAACTTCTGACACCCGCTTTTGCTTGATGAAGCGCAAGGCGTGCCTTGTCAGCAAAGTGGCAATCCCCATTTGTTGATACTCAGGTTGGACGGCTACATTGGCGATCAAAGCGATTTGGCGCAACTTCTCGTAAAAGTAAATAACGCTGATATTGCCCACAATGCGCTCATCAACAACCCAAACAAAACCCGGATGCACAGAGCCTGGGCTGAACAACCAACCGCCCTCACGCAGCCTCTCGGCATTAAAGCGCATCTGATTGATAACGCTCCTGCTTTCAGGGTCGTTTTTCAGGTTGAAACTTTCTTCAATCAACTGAATAACTTCGTCTGCATCCTTTATGGGGTTGTAAGATCGAATAAAACCAGGGGGATTTGCCGCAGCAGCCATACGCGATTATTGTAACGCAAAGCACGATTAAAAAACCAACTCCCAGGAGGGAGTTGGTAGTTTGAAGGGTTAGACAGTATCCGAGTCAGAAGATCTGGGCTTACGCGCCCGGTAGACGATCCGACCTCTTTCGAGATCATAAGGTGACATCTCAACCCGAACAGCGTCCCCCAGCAGAATACGGATATAATATCGCCGCATTCGTCCTGAGAGGTAGGCCAGCACTTCATGACCGTTATCGAGTTTGACCCGGAACTGCGTCCCGGGAAGGGCTTCGATGATCGTACCGTCTACTGTAATTTTCTCTTCTTCTTTAGCCATAAAACCTCACTTACTTGGCTATTAATTGTAGGGCTTCCGGAAAGAACGTCGAACAGCCTTCTTTTCATCCATGCGTCGTTGTTCGCTCTTAGAAACGAACCAGCGTTTCCGTCGCACAGTGCTGAGAACACCACTTTTCACAACCTTCTTGCGAAATCGCTTAAGTAGGGAATCTTGCGATTCATTTGGTCTCAAAGTTACACTTGTCATTGCTATTCACCTCCTTCCCAGGTAACAACCTTTGCGCCTATACAGCGCAATTGATAATTATACACGAATCTCTAGGGAAATATCAAGTAGTTTGCCTAAGGCAATTCACGATTTTCAGCGTTCAAACTAACAGGTTTTGGGATCATCTTTCCGCCAGCATACCCGAGCCCACCAGCAGCTCCTGCAATTGCTGGGTGATCTCTTTGCGTCGGTTAGCCTGAACTTCAAGGGTCAGTTCTTCCAGCAGGGTGGATGTGTTTTCTTTGGCTTCTTCCAGCAGTTGGAACCGGAACTTATTTTCCGCTGCCACAGAATCCAGGATCAAGCGGTAAAACTGAATGGCGATGATGTGACTCTCAATTTTTTCAAAGATCAAGGCCGGATCGCCCTCAATGATAGGCGGCGGCCAGGCTTCTTGCTCTTCCTCAATAGCCAAATCCTCTGCTTTGTTTGGCAGCAGTTCGCTAAAGACAGGCTGATAATCGTTTGAATCAGGCTTGCGTTTATAGGATAGCACTGTAACTTTAGTCAGGCTGCCAGCCTCAAAAGCCTTGTCCCATGTCCTGATCAACGTGGCCGCGTTATCATAATCCGGCAATGAACCAGAGCTGAGGTTGCCGCTTGGGGTGAAATCGAGCCCTTCCTGTTTTAAAACGGTGTGGACGCGTTGTCCAAAAGCAAGGATTTTTACGGGGACTTCCGGAGAATTAATTGACAACTCTTTTGCCATTGCGACAAGGTTTTTGTTGTACTGACCCACGATCCCCCGGGTGCTGCCGATCACTGCCAACACTTGCTCCTGGTGAATTGGTCGGTAATCAAAAACTTCCTCTTCCGGAGTAGTAGAAAGGCTTCGGCTGATAGTCCTTTTAACTTGTGAAGCAACCTGGTTAAAACGCTCAGCGTATTGATCCAGCAGTGTTTGCCGGTTCATTGCCATCTGCATCGTGCTCAGGGATAGCACCCGCAAGGATGCTAACAAAGGCTCGATCGCCTGCAGGTTCTCCAAACGAGCGTTAGCGCGCTCTTTTCCTTCAGACATCCAGCCTCTTTAGGTGATCTCGTATCGATCTAAGGTCCAGATAAAGACAACCGCCCCACTGCGACCAAGTGTCCGGCCTTCATTGGCAAGGTGTGGCTCATCGTCATCTGTAGTTGTCGCCAGACCATAACCGTAATGAACTGAGGTCTGGCCAGAGCAGGCAGCACCAATAATATCCAACACTTTTTGCAGATCAGCAGTTCTCACCGCTATAAAAAGGGTCAATTGAGACTGCCTCAGCATGCCTCCCCGGGTTTCCGAATAGGTTGCCGTAAAACCGGAATTGATCAAAGACGAAAGTACATCGTCTCCATTTTTTCTTGGAACAACCGCCATGATCATCTTCATGAGTGTCAACTCACTTTCTTCTTCCAGATGGAGAGAAATTCTCCAAACTCCTGGTTGAGTTCTTCTTTTATTTCCTCGGTTAATTCACGATTATGTCGTAGATTATCGACGGCTTGAGCCGCATGGCTCTTGATGTAGTTCAGCAATTCGTTTGAAAAACGCGTGATATCGCTTGGTTTTACCTCATCCATGAAACCATTCATGAGCCCGTAAAACAGTACCACCTGATACTCCATCTTTAGAGGTCGATTAGGACCTTGTTGCAGTAGGGCTACCAAGCGTTGTCCGCGTTCGATCTGCTGTTTTGTGGCTTCGTTGACTTCGGTCCCAAAGCGGGCAAAGCGGGCTACCTCTTCGTATTGGCTCAATTCAAGTTTCAAGTCGCCCACAATTG
>JAQVUC010000219.1 GCA_028699715.1 Anaerolineaceae bacterium
ACAACAATGGCGCCATAATCTTCTTCGACAATTTTATCTGCCATGCTGAAGTCAATCGCTTCCAGGGCTCCGCAAGCTTCCACGCACTTGTAGCAATGGATACAAGCATCCATATCGATTGTGTACACAAGCGGTACAGACTGGCTCATCGGAACGTAGATTGCTTTCCTGGGGGCCAGATTCATTTCGAAATAGTTGGGGATTTCAACCGGGCAGGCTACCGTGCAGGCGTTACAGCCGTTACAACGGTCCGCTCGGACGTATTTAGCTTTTTCACGTAAGGTAACTTTGAAGTTGCCTACAAAGCCTTCAACTTTTTCAACTTCGGTATAAGCCTTTATGTCTATCAGGGGCTGACGCGCCGCGTCAACCATTTTTGGTGCAAGAATTCATATGGAACAGTCCATCGTTGGAAAGGTCTTGTTAAGCTGCGCCATGACCCCTCCAATCGTTGGTTCTTTTTCTACTAAGGTGACAGGAATGTTTTGTTCTGCCAAATCAAGCGCGGCATTGATTCCAGCTACACCACCGCCTATGACCAGGGCCTTTTTTGTGACGGGCACATTGATCATATCTAGTGGCGTCAGGAAGGATGCTTTGGCAACCGCTGCCGCGGTCAGGTCTTTGGCTTTTTCGAGCGCGCCTGCACGATCATGACCGTGAGCCCAGGTGCATTGTTCACGGATGTTGGCCATCTCCATCAAGAAAGGATTTAATCCGGCTTCTGCCACACAGGCTCTGAAGGTGGGTTCATGCATGCGGACTGAACAAGCGGAAACAACCACCCGGTTCAGACCGTATTTTTTGATATCTTCCTTGATCAAGCGTTGACCGCTGTCAGCACAAGCGTACATTGTCTCAGCGGCGTGGACAACACCGGGCAGATTGCCAACAAAGTCAACGACTTCATTTGGCGGAATCACGCCGGCAATATTGCTGCCGCAGTGGCAGACATAGACGCCGATACGAGGTTCATCCTCAGGCATCGCGCCTATATGGAAAGGTGTTTTCGATTCTTCGCTCATTCGGGTTCCGTTGCTTTAGTGGGGATGTCCAAAGATTCTTCAATCAGTTTCTTGCGGGTTCTCTGGGACCGTTGATCTGCGGTTGTCAGTTTAAGTGCTTCTTTGGGGCACCAAAGCACACATTGAGGTCCATCAGGTTCGTCTTTGCATTGATCACAGATTTCTGCCAAAGATGTGGCGGGGTTGATTGAGATCGCCCCAAAGTCGCAGGCTTCCACACACCAGGCACAGCCATCGCATTTGGTAGCGCTGATATCGATGATTCCAGTCACAGGATCTTGAGTCAGGGCATCGCGCGGACAAACGATAACACAGGGGGCATTTTCGCAGGTACGGCAGGCGATAGCAGAAATCAGAACTTCACTGACCCTTACGGTGCGGATACGGCTGCGGTAGCTGTTGTATTCACCAGTCTTGGTAAAGGAACAGATATATTCGCAAAGCTGACATCCCACACAGAGGTTAGGATCACATTCAATGTAAGCAAATTTTGATGTACTTGTAGTTGGCATAATGCTCCTTGTTAAACTCCAATCTGTTCAGCAACGTCCGGCATGCCGAGTTTTATCAATAATTTTTTAGGGATCAGACCGTCCTCAGTCCAGCCTTTGTATTCGTAGTAGAGTTTCTTCATGTATTCAAGTTCTTCATCAGTTGTGACAACTCCAGCCCCCGGGCCCTTGGTCATGGGGTCATGCTTCCAGCGCCAGGGCAGTTCGTCGTCAGCTTGGGTCCAGCCTTCGCGAATGTTAAAGGCCTTTTTGATGGTATGCGCGCGAATCCCAATCAGATCGACAGCATCGTAGTCAAAATCCGAGCCAGTGGTGGCATTGATCAGATTCGCGATCGCGGGCCAGGCTCCGGCACGGTCAGCCTTGCCAGTGAAGCAGCGGCGAATGAATTTGCACAAGGGCAGTGTGTCGTAAACTGCCGCGTATTCTTCTGACTCGCCAGCCACTCTACCGCGGGTATCATCAACTGTCAGGCGGTTTGTTTCACCTTTCATGTCCGGGTCGTAAGCGGCAGAACGATTGTGACAGCCTCCCCGGGTACCAACTGCCAAACCAACCGCAAAAGTCTTGAGTGAACGGGAATCGTATCCAGCAGGCTCCAAACCTTTGATGTTCATGGCCCACTTCCAGCTCTCGCTGCCTTTTTCCTCGTCAATCTTCTTACAAGCGATGCGGGTCCCTTCTGCCAGCAAATCACCAATACCTTCCCGGTCACGAATCATCTCAGCCAGTTTGACTGCTGAATCGCCTTCCCCAAACCTGAGGGAAAACCCTTCTGGATGAGAAGTACAAGCAAAATCCTGATCCGTTAGAACACCCTTTTCGTAACATTCCATAGCATAGCTGATGGTTACACCCATGCTGATGCTGTCCATCCCGTCATGGTCTGACAAGGTTATGAGTTTGATCGCGGAACGCATGTCAGAGATGCCCAGGTTGGAACTATTGGCAAACAAGCTTTCGTACTCGATCCCGGTCATGGCACCCACAAAGGGTCCGGTTTTGACCACTGACATTTGTTCACAGGCGATGGGGCATTGGGCGCAGGCGATAACTTTGACTTTGTGGTGTTTGTCCAAATACTCACCGCTGACCAGTTCGGCATCTTCAAAGACGCCTTCCTGGAAGTTTCGGGTGGGTAAAACCCCTAATTTGTTCTGGGTAAGCAGACCAGTAGAGGTGCCATAAATGCGATATTTTTCTGTGTCTTTGCCTTGAGCGGATTTTGAGATATCAAAAGAGAGCTTATTCAATCCGGCGGGATCGAAAACTTTGACACCTTTGCTGCCACGTACTGAGACCGCTTTGAGTTTTTTATGCCCCCAAAGCATTCCATGACCGGTGCGGCCAGCCTGTCTGCCATCGTTGGTGACGTTAGCATAGCGGACCAGGTTTTCACCACAGGGACCAATTGTGCAAGAGCGAATTTGATCATCGCCCAGTCTGTCGCGGATTGCCTCTTCGGTTTCAAAAGTACCTTTGCCAAGCAAATAAGTAGCGTCATTGAATTGCACCCGGTCATCGTCAATAAACAGCTGGGTCCAGCGGTCACAACTGTTGTGCAGCACGACGCCATCCCATCCCGCTCGTTTGAGCGCGATCGAAAACCAGCTTCCGGATAGGCTGTCACCGATGAATCCTGTCAATGGGGATTTTGATGCCAGACCAAACTTACCGCCTACAGGCACAGGAGTGCCCGTAAAGATGCCATTTGCGAAGCAGATGGGGTTGCCATCCGACAGAGGGTCGCAACCAGGAACGATATTTTCCCAAAGCAGCCTCGATGCCATCGAGAC
>JAQVUC010000007.1 GCA_028699715.1 Anaerolineaceae bacterium
GCCCGTTCAAACATTTTGACGCCGGCACAATCATCCGGGAACTGCAGTACAACCTGCCCCTGGTCCTGCTGGATGTAGTGCTCATCATTGTGGCTGTCGGCTTGTCTTATTGGCTTTATCAAAAACACGACATCGCTTCGCCCTCTTAGGAGCAGGATATGAGAATGTATTTTAGAGAATTGAAAGCGGGAATAAAGTCGCTCCTGATTTGGACAGTGGTGATTGCTTTTCTGATCATTGTGGCAGTGGGCAAGTTTGCCGCTTTTGAGGGCAATCCTGAAAGTCTGGCCATTCTGGACACCATCCCACCCCAGCTTCTGGACGCGCTGAGCATGCGCGCTTTCAACCTGACCACGCTGGAAGGTTTCTTTGGTGTCATGTTTGTCTACTTTACCCTGATGGGCGCGATGGCCGCGGCGCTTTGGGGCAGCGAAGCAATCGCAAAAGAAGAACGTGATCGCACGGTGGAATTTACGCTTGTGCTTCCGGTCCAGCGCAAACAGATCGTCACCGCCAAACTGCTGGCCGCCCTGACCAATTGTGCCTTGTTTGTTCTCTTCACCTGGCTGATCTCCGTGCTGGCTGTGCGCAGCTATGCGCCGTCAGAATCCATGTTTGATTTTCTGCGTCTTGAGATGCTGGCAATGTTCCTGATCGAATTGGTCTTCCTGAGCTTGGGAACCATGCTGGCTTGTGCCTCAAAAAACCCCCGCAGGGTGGGTTCCGTGGCCATTGGGTTGATTCTGGGCTTCTACTTTATCAGTATTCTTGCCGGGATGCATGAGAGATTGACCTGGTTGAAATACATGACCCCCTTCGGCTGGTTCAACGCCAGCGACTTTTACCGCAGCGGAAGCTTTGAACCTTACGCTTTGGTGCTGACGGGAGTCACGGTTGTGGTTTTTCTGTTTATGGCCTACGCTGCTTACGACCGTCGGGATTTATATATTTAGACCATAGCAAAAGTTAAAGAAAAAAGCCTCCTGATTTTCTCAGGAAGCTTTTTTGTTGACAAATCGAATAGCTTACTTTGCGTAACTGACGGAGCGAGTTTCCCGGATGACCGTTACCTGGATTTGACCCGGGTACTGCATGGTTTGTTCAATTTCGTTGGCAATGTCCTTGGCAATCACGTGAGCCTGGTAATCGTCGATTTCTTCAGGTTTGACGATGATGCGCACTTCACGCCCGGCCTGGATGGCATAACTCTGCTCCACGCCTTCATGGCTGTTAGCGATGGTCTCAAGCGCTTTAAGTCGCTTGATGTACTGCTCCAGGTCTTCGCGGCGGGCACCGGGGCGTGCTCCGGATATCGCGTCTGAAGCTTCAACCAGAATGGCCTCAACCGATTCCTGTTCAGTTTCATGGTGATGGGAGGCGATGGCATTGACAACCTTAGGGTTGACACCGTGCCGGCGGGCAAATTCCGCTCCCAGCAAGGCGTGCGTGCCTTCAGAGTTGTGGTCCATGGCTTTTCCGAGGTCGTGCAAAAGGGCTGCAGCCCGGGCAACTTCAACATCAGCCCCAAGTTCGGCTGCCAGGATGCTGGCGATTTTGGATGTTTCAACCGCGTGCGCCAATTGGTTTTGTCCGTAGGAAGTACGGTATTTCAGCCGGCCAAGTTTCTTGACAACCTCTGGATGCAGCCCGTGAACCCCTGCTTCGTAGACCGCTTCCTTACCGGCTTTGATGATGTCCTCGTCCATTTCCTTGCGTTCTTCTTCCAGGATCTTTTCAATATAGGCTGGATGGATGCGACCGTCATTGACCAGGCGGGTCAGCGTGCGGCGGGCAATTTCCCGGCGGACGGAATCGAAACAGGAAACGGTTACGGCTTCGGGCGTGTCATCCACGATCACGTCCACACCGGTGGCTTGTTCAAAAGTGCGGATATTGCGCCCGTTCCGGCCGACGATACGGCCTTTCATTTCTTCGTTGGGCAAGGTCACCAGGGAAGTTGTCACTTCGGCAACCTTGTCGGAAGCGACTCTTTGGATGGCGTCCGCGATCAGTTCGCGGGCTTTTTCCATGCCAGTCTCACGTGCTTCAGTTTCAATCTGGCGGATGATGCGGGCCATATCAGCGTGAGATTCTTTTTCAACTTCTTCCAAAAGGATCCCGCGGGCTTCATCAACCGTCATTTCGCTGACGCGCTGTAATTCTGCGGCGCGTTCTTCATATAGCATGTCAATTTCGTTGGCGCGCTTGTCGACCCGGCTTTGGCGTTTATTGAGATTGTTCTCCCGCTGCTGCATTTGGTCAAAGCGATAGTCAAGTTCTTCCCGGCGTTTGATCAGTCTTTCGTCTTCTTTGTTTAGATCATTGCGGCGGTTTTGGATCTCACTTTCAGCATCTCTGATGATTTTGAGGGCTGAATCTTTGGCTTCCAACTCGGTTTGGCGAGCTTTTTCACGAGCCTCAGAGATGATGTCGTTACTGCTTTGTTTTAGTTTTTCCTCTTTGTTTTTTCGGATCATCGAGAAAATCAGATATCCGATGACAATACCCAGAACCAAGGCAATGGCAGCCCAAACAAGAGCCATGCTCTGTCCTGGTGGACCTGCTTGTAATAATGTTTTCATTGTGTCAATTGCTCCATTTTCTATGTTCCAAACCCTCTGGTTCTTTGTTTTCTTGCCATAGCTGGGGCAGGCATTCCTTTACTGTGGAATAGGAGAAACCCCTCCGCTGCAAAGCGGCTCCAAGTTTTTGGAAATACTCCTGCTTTTCTAATTTTTGGTAACGTTTGTTGAGTTTTCGGCCGGCTGCCAGCGCGAGCTCAAGATCGTCCAGCTCAGCAGCTTCAAAAACCTCCAGGATGGCCTCATCGTCCACCCCTTTTTGCCGCAGTTCCATCTTCATCATGCGTTGACTGCGAGGGCGAAAGGTCTGTCGGTTTTCAATCCAGTCACTGGCGAACTTGGCGTCATCGATCAGCTTTTCAGCTTGAAGATACGCAAGTATCCTTTCAATCAGTGACTCTTGATAGCCTTTTTTCTGCAAATAGCGCAGCATTTCCTGCCTGGATCGACTCCGATAGCTCAAATAGCGCAAAGCCTTGCCCAGGGCGCTCTCATACTCGTCCTTGGACAACAAGCGATCGATATCGTTTTCTGTGAGTTTCTGCCCAACAGAAAGCCAGGCTGCAGCTACCCGGTCAAGCGAAAACGCGTATTCGCCATCCAGGTGTATATTGACCCGGTTTCGATTGCGCTGTTGCGCTTGAATGCTTGTGATTTGCTTTTCCATCGTTACCAAAAAGCCATGGCTTGCGACCATGGCTTTGATGTTCACGATAAGACGGTGGTTAGCGTTTTGGAACCTTTTCAGTTATAAACGAAACCACAAAAACAGTTGATAGGGTTTAAACTTTGTCCGATTACTGTTCCTGTGTGTCCATTTGCCTAAATTGTTTGTGCTCCATAGCTTTTCGGAGCGATTTTTTCCAAAAGTCGGCAGACGCTGCTCCGCCGTTTCATTAGCTAACCTATCTTTTTGTTCTCAAAATCCATGATTCGCAAAAAGAACCATGAGTGTGTGTTTGTTGTTACATAGATTATACAATAAATATCTGAAACTCGAAACGTCAATTTTAGTTAACATCCTACATTCTTCTTTAATACAATTTATGCAAACTGATTCGCTACATCTATAGGTTGAGACTTATTCTCGTGCTAAAATATGAGAATGGAACAGAAACAAGAACAAGAGGATTTTATGACACCAGCTGTTAAGTCGCATCAAAAGCAGCGCTTTTGGCAGATCATTGTGCCTGTGGTTCTGATCAGCTTGTTGCTGCTTGCCGGCCTGGTTTGGCTGATCCTTACTGGTGGCACTCAGACCCTCAGCCTGAGCAACTTGAGCGGCGCCGCGTTGGTCCTGCTTGCTCTGCCTTTCTTTTTGATCACCCTGGTCACCCTGGTCATTTTGGCTGGAATAATTTTTGGGCTCTCAAAATTGAAAGCGGTTATTCCCCAGGCGGGGCTGACAGTGCTGCAAATTTTTGAAAAAATACGCTGGTACATGCGCAAGGGGGCGGATATCAGCGTTCAACCTTTGTTGATCTTTAACCAAAATTCTGAAAAATTTAAACAGGCTTTTCGCAGTCTGAATACAAGGCTTCTTGATAAAGGAAAATAATCATGAATCAATCGATGAAAACCGTTACACTGATTGTCGGAACTTTGCTGGGCGCTTTTCTGGGCTACCGGACTGCTCTTAATTTCATTGATGCGGCAGAAGAAAGTACGGACAAACTTCCAATCACAGCCTCTCAAGGCTTGCAGGTGGGTCTGACAGCTGTCAACGCTTTAAAACAAATCTCAAAAATCAGTCATACGCACTCATAGACAAGGATTTTTTTGTTCGAACTTACTTTTTTAGGAACGTCCGCCTCTGCGCCTTCGATTAAACGCGGTCTTTCCTCTCTTGTTGTGCAACATGATGGCTTCCGTTTCATGGTCGATTGTGGTGAAGGCACCCAGCGCCAAATTCTGAAAAGTGGAATAGGCTTTAAACGGCTGAATCATATCCTCCTGACACACGGACATTTGGATCATATCTTGGGCTTGGCAGGGTTGCTCTCAACCTTTTTGCGTTGGGAAGCCATTGAAGAAGTCAATATTTACGGCAGCCGCCACACCATGGAAAGGGTTGACGACCTGATCAATGGTGTCGTTCTGCGCAATCAACAACCTCCCATTCCGGTAAATCTGCTTGACATCAAACCGGGTCTGATTTTCAGCTCAGACAAGTTTGAAATCACAGCTTTCCCTGTCTCTCACCGCGGGTCTGCTTCGCTTGGATTTCGCTTTGACGAGTTCGGGCACAGGCCTTTTATCCCGGAAGCCGCTGAAGCGCTGGGGATCCCCCCCGGACCCTGGCGAAAAGACCTGGTTGAAGGCAAGCCCATCACTCTTCAGGACGAGCGCGTGATCGATCCGGATCAGGTGCTGGGTCCTGAGCAGCCTGGCACAAGCCTGGTTGTGGTTGGTGACGTTGGCAAACCGGAAAAATTGGCGGAGTATGTCAGCGGCGCGGATGGCCTGGTGATGGAAGCGACTTATCTGAATGATGAGGTCGAAATGGCGGATGTCTACGGACATACCACCGCTGAAAAGTCCGCTTTGCTTGCCAAAGAGAATGGCGTGAAACAATTGATCCTGACCCATGTCTCCCGACGTTACAGAGACGAAGACATACTCAACGAAGCCAGAGCCGTTTTTCCGAACACTTTTTTGGCACGGGATTTTGACAACTACCAAATCAAACGTGAAAGTTAATAGTTGGAAACTGATTGATCTGTCCCTATGGAAGACTCCTTTTTTATGATGGAAGAAAAACAACTCATTCTTGCCTCCGCTTCTCCCCGCAGAACCGAGTTGCTGCGTCTGCTGGGGCTGCCTTTTTGCACCCGCCCCACCCATATCGAAGAAAGCAAACTCCCAGACGAAAGCCCACAGGACTATGTCAGGCGCATGGCATTTGAAAAAGGTAAAGCGCATTCAGCCGCTCCCAATGAGTTTGTGCTTTCCGCGGATACCATCGTCGAGTTGGACGGCGTGGTTTTGGGCAAACCGCTGGATTTGGCCGATGGTGAGCGGATCCTGAAACAACTCCGCGCACGAACCCATAAGGTTCATACCGCCCTGACTCTTCAAAACGCCAGCGATTACTCTAGTTTTTCTGATAGCTGTGAAACCCTCGTGCCCATGCGCGACTATTCTGATGATGAGATCCACCAATACCTGGCCCGGGATGAATATCTTGACAAGGCTGGCAGTTACGCCATCCAGGACAGCCAGTTTCATCCGGTCACAAAGGTGGAAGGCTGTTACGCCAATGTGATGGGTCTGCCGCTTTGCCATGTCTACCGGCTGCTGAAAAAGGCTGGACTTGGATTGGACGTGGATATCGCCAGCGCCTGTCAGCGGTATAATCACATCACTTGCGAGGTATTTCCTTTAATACTTCAGGATATTGATGATGAAAAGACTGAATAAAGTCCTGATCCTTTTTGTGTGTTTGGGCATCGCTTTGAGTGCCTGTAAACCTGTTGCGACAGTTGAACCAACTGAGGTTCCAACCATTCCTACTTCCTTGCCGACACCAAGCGTCAACATTGAAACCGTCCCGGATGTTGAAGAAGCCGCCAAAGCCTATCTTGAACTTTGGAAAGCGGAAGATTACGCGGCTATGTATGCCCAGCTCAGCCGGCTTAGCAAAGACGCCTTCACCCAGGAGGACTTTGAAGCCAGCCTCAAGGATACGGCTGTAAAACTGACCATGCAAGGCATGGATTACCAGATTCTCTCCAGTATGCTCAATCTGACCACATCCCAGGTCAGTTATCAGCTCGATTATGAAACAGCCCTGCTCGGCAATATCAGCCGGCAAACGATCATGAATTTAATTTTGGAAGAAAACCAGTGGCATATACAATGGGATGCCAGCATGATGCTTCCGGAGTTAGCCAATGGAAATTACCTTGAATTGGTGATTGAAGTCCCGGCCAGAGGCAATATCTACGCTTCAGACGCCTCTGACAATTATCCTTTGGTCTCTTTTGAAGATGCTGTGACCCTGATGGTCACTCCGGGCAATATCGAAGAAGGCACTGAGAATGGCATGGTTTCCCTGCTTGCCCGGGTTCTTTCCCGCTCTGAGGACAGCATCCGGGAAGAATATGATGACATTTCTGACTATCAATACGCAATTATTGGCGATATTACCGCTGAAACAGCCAACGAGTACTATGACCGCCTCAGCAATTATGCAGGGATCAGCATGACAAATTTCAGGTCGCGTTTTTATCATGACGGTGGCATCGCCCCGCACGTGACTGGCTATGTGCTCAATGTTCCCGTTGAAGAATTGGAATACTATCAGCGCCTGGGCTATACCGGCGATGAAAAGATCGGCGCTTCTGGCTTGGAAGCCTGGGGCGAGGAGTATCTGGGTGGAACGCACGGCGCGGATTTATACGTCAAGGATCTGCAAGGGCAGGTGTTAACGAAAATCGCGGAAGCGGATGCCAAGCCCGCCCAATCCATCTACACCACCATCAACAGCCAGCTGCAATACTGGCTGCAGCAAAGTTTGGGCGACCAGGTTGGGGCAATTGTTGTGATGGAACGGGACACGGGCAAGGTCATTGCCATGGTTTCAAACCCTGGGTTTGACCCCAACGTCTTTGTTGGTCCGTCCTATACCTACTATTCCATCGCGGAAGTTACCCAAAATCCCTTCAATCCCATGTATAACCGGGCAGCTCAGGGTGTTTATCCCCCGGGCTCTGTTTTCAAAATTGTCACTATGGCTGCCGCGCTTGAAACCGGCGTCTTCACCAAGGATTATCCATATTTCTGTGACAGCCTCTGGTATGAGCTGGATGGTTGGGTAGGCAAAGACTGGACCTACGATAAGGGCTTTGGAGCTTCAGGATTACTGACCCTGCAGCAAGGCTTGATGCGCTCCTGTAACCCCTGGTTCTGGCATATCGCCTATACCCTCTGGAACGATGGCTATCGAACCGCTCTCCCGGACGTTGCTTACGGCTTCGGCTTGGGTGAGAATACCGGTATCGAAATTCCTGAATTTCAAGGTAACCTTAACCGCGAGCCAACAGACATAAACGAATATGTCCAGATGGCGATCGGACAGAGTACCTTGCAGAATAGCCCCTTGCAGATCGCCAATTTTGTCGCCGCGATTGGTAACGGCGGCACACTGCACCAACCAACCGTAGTGGAGCGCATCGGCATGACAGGGCAGGACCCGGTCTATGAGTTTGAGCCCAAAATTTTGGGTCAGCTGCCAGTCACCACCGAAAATATTGAATCCATCCAGGAAGCCATGATCATGGTCATCCGCAATCCAAGCGGAACGGCTAACTTCCAATTTAGAAATTATCCCTACAACATTGCCGGCAAAACCGGCACAGCTGAAAATCCAATGGGCACATCGCACGCCTGGTTTGCTGGCTATACCTATGAGAACGACCCGGAAAAACCGGATATCGCCATTGCCGTCATCCTCGAAAATGCTGGCGAAGGCTCAGAAATGGCCGCGCCCCTTTTCCGTCGGGCAGTTTCCCTCTACTTCACTGACAACGAGAGCAGTGGTGGCACCATGCCCTGGGAGGAAAGCCCCTACATCCCCGCGCAACCGGAAGAAGAGGAATAGCTTGCAATTCAATCAAAGGCTGCATGACTGATCTGCTCCAGGGTTTGGTAATTCGCACTCAGGCTGGGTACCAGTACGTCCGCACAGAGCGCGGTGACTATCGCTGCCGCTTGCGGGGGCGTCTGCGCCAGGGCAGAGCTGAGGGAGACCTGGTGGCTGTGGGGGATCAGGTGCTGATCCAGCCCCAGGAAGATATGACCGGCAGCATTGAAAAAGTGCTGCCCCGCAAGAGTGTTTTTTCCAGGCAGCTTTCCGGCATCAATTACGAGTATCGGCAAATTATTTTGGCTAATGCTGATCTGGCAATGTTGGTTTTTGCCTGCGCCGATCCCGAGCCAAAACTACGCATGCTCGACCGCTTCCTGGTCATCACTGAAAGAGCGCATATCCCCGCCGTGATCATCGTCAACAAAATAGATTTATGCGGTCTCGAGCAAGCCAAAGAGATTTTTTCACTGTATGATAAAATTGGTTACGAAGTCTTGTACGTTTCCGCTTCAACCGGCGAAGGCGTCGAAGAGATAAAAAAGCATCTCAAAGGCAAATTAACCACCCTGGCCGGTCCTTCCGGCGTCGGTAAATCAAGCCTGATCAACCAGATCCTGCCTGGCGTCAAACTGGAAACCAAGGAAGTCAGCCAGGGCTTGGGCAAAGGCAAAGGCCGGCATACCACCCAGGTCAGGCAGCTTTTTGAGGTGTCAGAAAATGGCTACATCGCGGATGTGCCCGGTCTGCGCACTTTGGCATTATGGGATATCGAAGCGGAAGAACTGGACGCTCATTTCAAGGAGATCGCTCCGCTTGTGCCTGAATGTCAGTTCAATGACTGCAGCCACTCGCATGAGCCGGGCTGCGCGGTGCAAAAAGCCGTCGCGGAAGGGAAAATCCACCCGAGCCGCTATGACTCTTACTTGCGCTTGCGTTTTCCTGATGGCGATTTGGAGGAAGAAGAATGAAAAAATCAAGGATGATTATGGTCCTTTTGGTAATAAGTCTTTTGTTGGCGGCTTGTGCTGAAACAAGCCCAACGGCTAGCCCCACCCAACCGGAAGCGACTGCGACAGCGACGCTTGCGCCAACTCCAACCCCAACAGAAATCCCCCCTTTAGTCCTGAATGTCTGCATGGCAGTGGAACCGCAAGGGCTTTATCGCTATAACGGTCAGGAGAGCCTTGCCAAAGCAAGCCTCTTCAGCGCGATCTACTTTGACCTGCTTGCCAAAAATCTGGCTGACGGCAGTCCGCTCTATTTTGAACAGGAGATTAGCCAGGAAAGTGGCGCGATCCAGCTTGATGTCGTCCCGGTTACATCCGGTCAGCCTGTACTTGACGCCAAAGGCAACCTGGTCTATCTCTCAGAAGGTACCTTAATTGAAGCACCTTTCAACCAGTCTAGCGCCGATCCGATAGTATGGGATCAAAGTCAGGAATATTTTATGAATCAATTCCGGGTCAGCTTCCACTTGAAACCGGATTTAAAGTGGTCAGATGGCCAACCCTTGACCGCGGAAGATTTTGTTTTTTCCTACCACCTGGAAGAAAGAGCCAACCTGGGACACAACAAATGGTTTTTGGACCGCACCGCCAGTTTGATCGCGGAAGACGAACACACCCTGGTTTGGACCGGCATCCCCGGTTTTGTGCCCAATGAGCATTTGGACTTGATCCCGCAGCCGCTGCCGGAACACCAGTTAGCTGAACTTTCGGATTCTGATTTATTGACTGCGGAGGTTTCCTCTCAACTCCCGGCAGGTTGGGGTGCCTATCGTTTGGTCAGTTGGGAGCCGGGCAAACAGATCAGCCTGGAGAAAAACCCATTTTTCGTCCTGAATGCTCAAAACCTGCCCGCTTTTGATCAGCTGAACTTCCTGATCGAACCCGACCTGGAGACCGCGCTGCAAAAGCTTGAAAATGGCAGCTGCGATGTTTTGGACCCCACCTACGGTTTGGAAGCTTTGGATAAAGCGCAATTGGAAACAATCTCAACAGGAAAAAAATTAGTTGCTGAAAACTGGCAGCCAGTACAGCACCTGGTATTTGGCATCCAACCGGCGCTTTATGATCAGGGAGACTACAACCCCTGGAACACGAGCCGCCAGGATATTTTGGGCAACCTGGAGACCCGCAAAATTTTGAGCGCCTGCATCGATCCGGGCAGCCTGGTCAACCAGGTTTTGACCTCGCGCCTGCCCGCGGAGGTCTCTTTTCCGCTTCGGGAAGAAATCAATGACGGCACTGACCTGGGTCAGGCCTTGGAAGAGCTGGGTTGGATCATGACCATTGGCTTGCAGGGCGACGTGCGCATAGCCCGAAGTGTGCCCAACGTGCTTGACGACACCGAATTACGCCTCAGTCTGCTCACCGGGCAGAGCGCCCTGGACCTGAGCGTGGCAGAACTGATCGCTGAAAGGCTGGCTGCTTGTGGCGTGGCTGTTGACATTAGCTCGCTGCCAATCAATGAGCTTTACCGCCCCGGACCCGATGGTCCACTTTTCGGCGGTAATTTTGAATTGGCTTTGTGTTCCTGGCAGCAGGAGCATCTCAAAACCTGTCAGCTCTACACTTCAGACCAGATCCCCAACGCCAACAACAGTTGGATCGGAACCAATCTGGCGGGACTGAACAACGCTGCCTTTGATGAGGCTTGTTGGCAAGCTTCAACCCGCTTCCCGGGCGACCTGAGCGATCAAGCCGATGCTCTCATGGCTGAATATTTGCCCGCCCTAAGCTTGATGCCTCATTACCGCTTGTGGCTCTATTCTGAGCGGGTCAGTTTTGGTGATGGAAGCCAATTCGCGGACATCTGGAAGTTTATTCCAATACAACCCTAAACCTTTTAAGGCTTGTTTTCAGCCTTGTGGAACTGATACAATTCAGCGACTCGTGATAAAAGCGTAAAGTGGTGTGAAACCTTTATTGCGGCACCTTTAACAAAATGACCACGAAAATCGACTTGAATTCGATCGATTTTTGACTTGATTTTTATGAGAAATAAGAAATTATCCTTTCTGCTCTTTTGCCTGATTTTGGTAGCTTGCAATCCGGTTATTGACTCACCCGTCTCAACAAGCATGCCTGAAACAGCCCTGCCAAGCGCTACGCCTGCTCCCACAGCAACCAGCATTCCTTCAACAACTGCCACCACAGTGCCTGAGAACGCGCTCAAGGTTTGCCTTGCTGAAGAACCATCTGCCTATTTGTATGATCCCAGCAACTCTGATCTGGCAACCCAAAGCCTGTTCGATCTGATTTATGTAGATATGTTTGCTGCTCAGGATGACAAAGGAAAACCGGCTTACCTAAGCAGTCTCCCCAGCTTGGAGAATGGCGATATTGAAATTTCGAATGTTCCGGTTGACATCGGTCAGAAGATCATGCTCAACAATGGGCACATTCTGGAGCTCAGTGAAGACGAACTGCCCAACTACTTGAATTACGGCCTGGTTGAGGTGGATGATGAAGGTGAGTATCAAACCGTCCAAACGCAAATCATTTATAAATTAAAGGCTGACTTGAAATGGTCAGATAACCAGGACCTGACGTCAGCAGATTTCGTCTTTGCCTATCAGTCCGCTAAAGCCAGTTCCAAGCTAGAGTACCAGTGGCTCTTGGAAAGAACCGCCAGCTTTGAAGCGCAAGACCAGCATACTCTGATTTGGAAGGGCATCCCGGGTTTTGTCCCGGCGGATAGCAGCGCCTTCCTTTGGCTGCCGCTTCCTGAACATAGATATGGCACTCTTTCAGCGCAAGAAATTTATGCTATTGACGCGAGCGCGCAGCTCCCTGTGAGTTGGGGACCTTACCAAATCGTCTCCTGGGAAGATGGGAAACAAATCAATTTGCAGCCCAATTCAAATTTCGTGCTGCAGACGGCTGAGTTCCCCGCATTCGAAAACCTGACCTTCATCATTCAACCAGAGCTTGAGGCTGCCATCAGCATGTTGGAAACTGGAGAATGCGATGTGCTTGACCCTTCTTACCGGTTTGACTTCTTGGACAAAGAACAACTTGAGGAGTTGGCAGAAACACACAACCTGGTGTTTGAGAACGGGCAGGGAAGCCTTGACCTGGTTTTTGGCATCATGCCCGCCAGCTATGATGTGGACTATTACAGCCCCTGGATCAGCGAGAGGCAGGATTTCTTTGGTAGCCTTGAGACACGCAAAGCCATCAGCGCCTGCGTCAACGCGCCTGAACTGGTCGCTGAAATCTTCCATGCTGCTTTACCCGATTTTGTCTCCCTTCCAGACTTAAAGGAAGAGACAGAGGAAATTGACCCCCTGCAATTGCTTGAGGAAGTAGGCTGGCTGCTGCCGGAGGATGATCCTGAAGGCATCCGAGTGGCTGATGATGTGCCCAACGTGATGGATGGCACCCGATTCAGCTTAAGGCTCTTGTTCGGTGATAAAGAAATAGAAAAATTACTGGCTGAAGCTCTAAAGAAAAACCTGGGCCAGTGTGGAATAGGCCTTGACTTGATTCCGGTAACTGAAAATGAGCTTTTTGAACCAGGTCCGCAGGGCTCGCTCTATGGACGCGCTTTTGACCTGGCTCTGGTCAGCTGGCCTGAGACAGAAGCAAAAGCCTGTGAACGTTATCTCTCTGACCGCATTCCGAGCCCGCTGAACAACTGGGATGGCATAAACGTGGCTGGCTTGATCAGCCCTGGCTTTGACGAGCTTTGCACCAGTGTTGGAGTAAAAACGGATGAAGATGATAAAGAAATCAAGGAAGATGATTTGATACAAGAGTACTTGCCTTCCATATCACTGCTTCCGGATTATCGGATCTGGGTTTATAGCCCGCGTTTGATCCTTCCTGATGATTCTGGTTTTTCTGACTTGTGGAAATTTGAGTTAAACGACTAAAGCCTAAGGCTTGGTATAATACAGGGAGTCATGGCATCAAAAAAATATTTAAAGGAATACGACCTGGTTGAATCTGAAGACGAAAAAGGTCGGCTCAAAAAAATAGTAGTCTATCGCGGTGATTATTTCACCCTTAATTTAGACGAAAGTCAAATCCGGGGGATGAAGTGGAACTTCATCCTGATCTTTTTTGTGTTGCTCGGCCTGCACGTCGGGGGCGGCTTTGTCAGCAACCTGAGTATGTACAAAATCTGTGTGGCCCTGCCCTATACAGCAGCGTTCTTTCCGCTTTTATACCTG
>JAQVUC010000220.1 GCA_028699715.1 Anaerolineaceae bacterium
GACATGGTTGATTTCGTCGTGCGACATCGTGCGAGCGCCCAGGTCATAAAAGCGGGTGAAGACCGTCAGCCCGAGGATAAGGACGATCAGCAGGATTTGGATGGTGAAAGCCGGCCACCAGGGGAAGACAGGTTTGTCCAGCCAGCCGTCCCGGCGGTCGTGTGTGGTTGAAGGGGAAGAAGCAAGATCCATCAATGGCTCCAGTATATTTTTAATTGAATCAATTAAGCATACCTTGCCGCCCAAAAATCGGCAAGTCGGAAGGAAAGAATATTGTTTTGAGTTTTTATAAGGAGGCAAGCAGAGGGAGAGTTATTTGGTTGAAATAGACATAGTGATGATTTAGAGAGGAAAATTAATCCGAAGAGATTCAAATTTATGGAGCAATCGGCGGAGTCCGCAACTGAAGCGGATTCCGCCCTACAAGGCCAATCCACCATACAAAATCGACTAAACTAATTGCATGCCGAATTACATCCGGAACAAGGTCTATGGCGGTACATACTTCTTTACAGTCGTTACGAAAGAACGCATCAAATTCTTTCTCGATCATGAAAATGCCGAAACTCTTTACAAAGCAATCAAAAGGGTTCAAAAGCGTAAACCTTTCGAACTATTGGCATATTGCATCATGCCTGACCACTGGCATCTCTTGCTAAGCTTGCCTGAAGAAGATGATTCCTTTTCCCAAAAAATTCGGGAGATCAAAAGACTGACAACATATACCCTTCGAAAATCAATGGGGATTTCAGATTTGATCATTTGGCAGGATCGTTTTTGGGAACATAGCATTCGGGATGAAAACGATTTGACTAATTGTTTCAATTACACTCATTACAATCCTGTTCACCATCAACTTGTCGAAGCGCCAGAACAATGGAAATGGTCGAGTTATTGCGATTATTATCGTGATCTGCCTGAGAACAAGTCCGTAATTGACCCCAAAAATTTTGAAAAAGAAAAATGGATTTACGGTGAATGAAACAATCCTTGTAGGGCGGAATGCCCCTCTTTTGGGCACTCCGCCGTGTCAAATCAAGAGTAATCCGTAGGGCGGAATGCCCCTCTTTTGGGCACTCCGCCGCAACAGCTCAACCACGAAACAAGCGGAGTCCGCAGCAGAAGCGGATTCCACCCTACAGTGACTAATACATCGCCCCTACCGCTGAGCTTGTGGCTAAAACACAGGTTTTGATGAATTCAAGTAGTTATAAACGAAAGTCTAATACCCAACCTGTAGTTCAAATTCTATTCGTCGGGGTGGAGAATGAAGAGCCAGGCGGATTGTTTTGACAAGCCGGGATAAACAATCCAGAAGCAAGTTGGGGTTTTGCATAGAAAAAGGACCGGAGATAATCCGGTCCTTTAAGTAATACTTGAAATTAAGGCTATCTGGTGATCATCGGCAGGAAGATCTGCCCACCCGCGCTTTCACCAGCTTCAGTTGTGAACTCCCAGGCGTAAGCTGTTAATGCATTACCCGCCAGGTCCTTGATTGTGTTACTGAGGGTGACGGTGTAGGTTGTTTCAGAACCAAGCGCTGTAAGCAATTGGATGGCCAGCTGGTTATTGGCAGGATCAAAAACGGAACTACTGGGTACAACTGTTCCACCAGGATCTTTGACAACCACACTGTCAGAAGTGATGCTTTCTTCTTTTAGCTTTTCACTAAATTTTGCCGCTAATATTGGACTGAACACTTCTCCTGCTGGTGATGTATATACAGGAGTGCTGCCAGTTGCCACATCCATTTCTCCATTCTCAGGTACAGACCAAAGCACTGTTGGTTTGGTAGTATCCCCAGATGAAGAGACTTTAATCGTCACCTGAGCCGGTTGGCTGGTTTCTCCATCCAAGCTGACGCTGAAGGTAAAGAAATCTGTGCCGCTGAAGTTCTCCACAGGCGTATAGGTGAGGTTGGGCAGCTCCCCTTCCAGCGTGCCGCCGAGAGGTAAGCTTTCCAGGTTGAAGGTCAGGCTGCCAGCCGGGCGACCCTCGAGGGTGATGGCAAGCGGGGTCATGTAATCAGTTTCAAGTTCCGGCATCGGTGTTGCTGCCAGCGGGTAAACAAGGTTTGTCCAGATGTTGGTTGGGGTCTCTTCAGGCACGCTTGGGAAGTAGACTGTTGCCTGGTTTATTACCGCGGTGCCGATCTCCAGCCCTGGTTTCAGCTGGGCTGAATAGCTTACCTCCGCCTCTGAGCTTGGATCTCCCTTTGGACCAAGTTCTCCAATTAACCAAATGATCTGACGTTCGGCGGAGAGGTAAATCCCTCCGTCGTTTATCACAAGATTGTCTTCATCCAACTGTTCTGGAAGGTCGTTAACAATATATACCCCATAAGCATTTCCCTCGCCTTCATTTTCACAGGTGATGCGGTAATCCATCACTTGCTCCGGCAGCACGTCACCAAGCGGACCGTAGATCGCATTAGGATCTTTAGCAAATTTGATTGTCATATCACTGCACTTGGTCTGACCGCCATTGATCGTAGCGGACTGGCAACCAGAGTCAACCAGCCTTTCCGGGCCAATCATGCCTACCGAAAGTTTGTAATCTTCAGTGCAAGGCTTGCATCCACCTTGACTGCCATTGCCCGCCACACAGCGGCTGCCATATCCACAGGGATCGGTACTGTTTGGGGTTGGGGGAAAAGAGAGCGAAGATTCGCTGCAAACGTATTTACTGCAGCTGGTATTGCCCATAAGGGTAGACGGCGACCATAATATCTCCCCTGCATTGCAGCAGCCAGTGAGGGGATTGGTTTCACAGCCTTCGTGGCAGAGATAAATCTCGTGTGCCATGTCTGCAGTTTCATACACCGCCCAGGCTGTTACAGCAATCCCACCAAAAACAGGTATGCCTAAGAGCCAGACTGCTGCACCTTTGGCAGCGTCTTTCATCATCTCAACAGCGATTTTTTTCATACTGCAGTTGCGCATGCAGCGGGCATAGTTGCACTCAACCATGATGCTATTGACAGATTCGGGGCTTTCCCAGCTTCCCCACAAGGTACTTTCGAGAGTCAGCAAATTGGTAGATTGCCCACCCGAAACGTCCTGGATCGAGAAGTAAGAGCTGCCGTCGGTTGTAGATGCTGTGGCATAGCCGTTTTCATCCAGGCTGATGAAGCGGGCTGTTCCTTTATCCGGCGTGCGCATTGTGACCAGATAGGTGACCTTGCCGCCCTCAAAGAAGTTTTTGTAAGCTTCTTTTAATTCAAAGCCTTCCGCAATTGCCTGGTCGTAGAGCGTGGTGAAATTTGAACTTGCAGGGATTGTAGAAGTCTCAACAGAAATGATATCGTCTATCTCGTCTTTA
>JAQVUC010000221.1 GCA_028699715.1 Anaerolineaceae bacterium
CCTTCGTTAGCCAATGTACCAATTACAGCTCCGCCCGCGATTGTGCCATGAACCACAGATTGGATAACCTGCATGGTGGTGGCATCCATCAGTTTCATGACGGAGGTCAGGGTGATGTCAGCATACTCAGGGCTGGTCAGAGCCCAGTCAGAGTCAACACCGATAAGGTAAGCGTTGCCGCGTTCTTTGATGGCGGCAGCAGCACCTAAACCAACGGGACCAGCAACGGGCATGATGATGTCAGCGCTTTCGTCCATCAGGGACTTGGCCAGTTCATTGCCTTTTTGCTGATCGTCAAAGGACATGCTGAATAAACCTGAATCAGGAGCAGCAGGGTCCCAACCGAGCACTTTTACATCGGTGCCCTTGACTTCGTTGTACTTGGCTACGCCCTTATAGAAACCATCCATGAAGATGGTAACGGTGGGGATGGGCAGACCCCCAAAGGTACCGACAACACCAGTCTTGGTGACGCCAGCAGCCACATAGCCAGCCAGGAAAGCGGCTTCGTCAGTATCAAAGATCTGACCAGTCACATTGGCAATGGCGGGGTCGTAGTTGTAGTCAACGATTGAGAATTTGACATCGGGGTTGGCTTCAGCGGCAGCCGCCGTGGCATCGCCGATTAGGAAACCAACGGTTACGATCAGATCACACTCTTCTTCAATGAAGGCGTTCAGGTTCTTCTCGTAGTCAGCGACCTCTTTGGATTCGAGGTATTTTCCTTCGATTCCAAGTGCGGTCTGGGCATCAGTGATACCCTTCCACGCGGTAGCGTTGAAGGATTTGTCATCAATACCACCGGTGTCGGTGATTTGACAGACTTTGACTTTGTCTTCAGTTACAGGGGCTTCCCCAGTTGGTTGGCAAGCGGCTAACGCTAGCATTCCTACCAGTAAAAGGGAAACGATTACGATCAATTTATTGCGCATGAATTTTCTCCTCTTCATAACTAATTCTCCGCATTTGGCGGATTTTCTATTTGTTAAGTATAAATTAACGACATTGTTTTCGCAAGCAGACAAGTCTTGTCTTAACTTGCGCTTGAATCTTCGGTTACCAACTTGGCTTCACCAGACTTCAGTCCCAAAATCATCACCAAAGCTGCTGCCATGAAGATTGGTCCAATGATGAAAATTGTGGCGTAGTTATTGCCGGTCAATTTAACAATCCAGCCATTGATGTTCGGTCCAGCAATTGCCGCCAGGGTGGAAAAGAGGTAATAAAGACCAGTGAAGGTGCCAATGTGAATTGGATCGGTAAGATCTACAACAACCGGCAAAGAGTTGATATTGATGCAGGCCCAACCAATGCCAGCCAGGAGCAGGAGAATTGTCAGGGTAAAAATGTCTCCCAGAATGGGCAAACGACCATGTACCTGGATAAGTGTTTCTTTGGGAAGGAAATAGGTGGCCAGGAGCACAAAAATCATGATCAAGAGACCGACCCCGATGGTTCTCTTACGCCCAAACTTGGCGCCAATAAAACCCGCTGGGATGGCAAAGAGCAGGAATGAGAAACCAACACTGGTGATCAGTTTGCCAGCTCCGGATTGATCCAAACCGAGATGGTTGATCCCATAAAGGGATAGGAAAGCCTCGATGGCGTTGTAGGCAATAAACCAGAAAAAGATTGCCAGAAAAATGCGGATCGCGCCGTCATATTTGCTCGTAAAGAGGTCTTTCAGGCTCTTCCATAGATCAGGCTTTTCTACGTTAGGATTGTCTTCGTACACCTTGGGTTCACGCACAAAAATGAGCACCAGTGCGGCTGCAATCAAAACCAGCAGAGAGCCGAACCAAAACGGCAAAGCCTGGTTCTGCTTGACAAGCATGGCGCCGATGGAGGTCCCCAAAACCAGACCCAACCCGCCCATAAAGTTGATGATTCCATTGGCCTGTGATCGCAACCTGGAAGGGGTGACATCAGGCATCAGCGCGACAACCGGAGTGCGCCAGAATGCCATCGCCAGGATGGTCGTGACAGTACAAGCTACAAATAAGGGCAATGAAGATGCAAGTGGGACCAGACCAAAAGCTACTGCGGAAATCGGCGCGCCTATCAGAATGAATGGCAGGCGCCGTCCAAGCTTGGTGCGCAGTCGGTCAGACCAAGCGCCAACCGGTGGCTGTATAAACAGTGCTGCAATGTTATCCAGGGACATAAAAAAGCCGATCTGGGCTGAGTCCAGGAAAAACTTCTGTTCCAGCAGGATGGGAACATAGGTGTTGTAGAGACTCCATAACACGCTGGTACCAAAAAAACCAAAACCAATTAAGAATAACTTGCCGTAATTAAACTTTTGTTCTTCGATCACAATTCCTCCGTATTTGAATCATCAGGATTTTCAAGGGGGTTTTCAACGAGATAATTTTGAATAAACTTCCAATCTGTCTCGCTTAGATTTGCTTTTTCCAATAAATCCGGTCTCCATTTGAGCGTGCGGATCAGGGATTGCTGCCGTTTCCACTTTAATTGTTCACCCAGGTTGCCATTCTGCATGATCTCAGGCACTTTCCAACCGCGAAAATCAGCCGGCTTGGTCCATTGCGGGTATTCCAGCAGCCCATCTGTTGAAAAAGAATCGTCGTCGGTTGCTTCGTCATCACCCAAAACGCCTGGCTGCAAGCGTGCAACCGCGTCCAGCAGTATCAGGGCGGGCAGCTCTCCGCCGGTCAAAACGTAATCCCCAATGCTGATTGTCTTGGTCGCCAAGTGATCGCGGATGCGCTCATCAAAGCTTTCGTAGCGCCCGCACAGCAACCCCAGCCGCTCATGTGATGCCAGTTCCCGCGCGATCTCTTGGTTAAAGAGCTCGCCTTGCGGGCAGAGCAAAATCACCGGGCAGGCAGGGGGTGCCCCCAGCACACTTTCAACCGTCGCGAAGATCGGCTCCGGCTTCATGATCATCCCGCCGCCACCGCCATAAGGGGTGTCATCGGTGGTGTGATGTTTGTCCGTGGCGTAATCGCGGATGTTATGGGTGTGAACCTCGATCAGCTCGTTGGCAATAGCGCGCTTGAGGATACTGATATCAAGATAAGGCTGAAAAACTTCCGGGAAGAGACTGAAGATATCAAATCGCATGGTCAGATTTTAGACGATAGCGCCCATTTGGGCAAGCGTAATACGCTTTTTAAATGTTTGACACTTTGCCCCGTAGTCCAGATTCTTCTGTGTAGGGTTGAGGCCTGTGTCAAGACAATGATAGTTTACATAATGTTTAGGGTGATTATTTACACTTTTATCAATCAAACACTCCATCTACGATCCGCGGATCACCGTGGATCAGATACGCTTTTCTTGAGGTAATGACCCT
>JAQVUC010000222.1 GCA_028699715.1 Anaerolineaceae bacterium
GGTTGCCCGGGGTTTGTAAACCATCTGGGCCAGCCATTTGATGACGCCTTTTCGCGCTGATTTTTCCGGCTTTGGTTTTTTCTCTCGTGCCATAGACATGTCTCAATAATGCTGTAAGTTACAGGTATTATCATAACGCTTAATTATGCCCAAAAGTTCCAGCTTATACCTTTTGGGTCTTTCCCCTAGTTTATCGCAAATTAATAACACCAGCATTTGTGAGCTAAATGCTGCCGGTTCTACACAATAACCGGATTGGATCCCCTATGCAAGGCAGTACGGGTACCCCCTAGTGGTCACATTGGGCAGTGTTGTCCTTAAGAGGGAGGTGCCCTTGGGGCTGCCTGAATTTTCAAATATCAAGATAAGATAATCATTCGATTTATTTATATGAGATAAAAACAGAGGACAACAGTTGTTGTCCTCTCTGAAATTTGCAGTTTGAAAGGTTAGCGGGTAATCAGAGGCAAGTAGATTTTTACCTGGTCTGAAAAGTTTACCGAGATGTGAGTATTGCCTGTAATGGTCAATATCAGCGGGTTACTAACTCCCGAAAAATCCCCACTCCAGTTTGTAAACCACCAACCCGAAATTGCAGTGGCGGTTAGCGTTACCTGATCTCCATAATAATAAATGGGCTTTGATGGTGAGATTGTCACTGATCCTTTCCCCTCAGGAGTTACAGACACAGCCAAAGAATATTCATCTCGCGTGAAGTTGGCATTGATCACCAGATTGCCATCGATCGTTACTGTTATTGGGTTTTGTGTTCCGCTTTCATCTCCAGTCCAACTCAGGAATGAATAGCCGGGGTTGGGTGTTGCCGTAAGTGAAACCTCATCTCCGTAATGATAAGTTGGTTGGTCGGGCGAAAGACTCACAGATCCACTGCCTGCTGGTACCACTGAGGTGTTTATTGTCCACGCGTCAAGCCAGAAACTGGCGGTTATATGCGTATTTTTATAAATCGTTACTCTGAGCGGGTTGACCATACCGCTGGCATCCCCGCCCCACCCGTCAAATATCCAATCTGGACCATCCGAGGCAGTCAGGATGACCTCCTCTCCCCATAAATAACTCGGTTTATCGGGGTTTTTTGTGACAGTTCCACCCCCCAAGGTGTCTACTGTCAGTGAAAAGGTGGCTACAGAAGAGTCGTATTCATAAGCACCCATATCGCAGCGCGGTCCATTGAACCCATCTCCATCAATCGGGCGGATATAAGCGCGTGCATCTACAAGCGGACAAACCGAAGGGCTGCCCTAATCAATTGCCGGACTGCCAGTCATGAGAGCGGGGGTCGCCACAAAACCACCATTATTGGCTAAAGCGCTCAACAATGGAGGAGTACTGATATTGCCCTCGCCAGTGTAACCATCCTGGATGAGGCTGTAGGTCATCGTTACTGAGTTGAATGGGACCTGGTCGGGGGTATTCCCCCAAAGTATGGCATTAGTCAAAGTTGTTCCTTCACCATAGTCCAAAATCCCACCACCATAAGCACCTGAAAAAGAGGCTGAATTGTCAACAAATGTGACATTAATCAAAGAAGTATTAACAGAATTCTGGTCGTTATACATACCTCCCCCAAAAGCGGCTGTATTGCTTGAAACAGTCACATTGGTAAGGGTGGGGCTGCTGGAGCATTATAAATACCGCCGCCATGAACAGAGGCGATATTACTGTCAAATGTCACATTCATTAATGTTGGAGTAGACGATCCGATGTAGATTCCAGCGCCATAACCAGCAGTGTTATCCAAAATAGATACATTAGTAAGGAAGGGACTGCCCCCTCCAATGAAAATCCCACCTCCGACACCATCATTCGAACAGGAGTTTTCAGAAATTTCCACGGTATTGAAGATCGGGCTGCCATTATTAATGTACACCGCGCCACCGCAGCGAGCCCCATCATTATTCTCGAAGAGAATATTTCTCAGGGATGGGCTGCCGCCTGAGATATACATTCCACCGCCTCCATAGGAGGAAGTGGTTCCAGTTGCGGAATTGCCATAAAAAACGATATCGCTTAACAAAGGGTTGCTATTTAAGTTAAACATCCCGCCGCCCCTTGCAGCAGAATTGATAACAAATTCAGTTTCTGTAATGGTAGGGTTGCTGTTGTTGTTGAATAAACCACCACCATCACCCATACTTGCAGAGTTAGACTCAAAAATAACCTCAGTTAGAACGGGGTTGCTGGTGTGGTTGTACATTCCACCACCGCTGCTTGTTGTGCGCCCATACACGCTGTTGCTGGTGAAGTTGACGAAATTCAAGGTTGGGCTACTGTTGTTCTTGTTATACATTCCGCCGCCATCATTATATGCAGTGTTTTCCAGGAAGGTGACGTCAGTTAACGTGGGGCTGCTTTCATCATTAGTCATTCCGCCACCTGTGCCTGCTGTGTTTTCAGTAAAGGTGACATTTGTTAGCGTGGGATTGCTTCTTAAATTGAACATTCCTCCCCCGCCATCAAGACCAACAATATAAGCGGAATTGCCAGTAAATGTGACATCAATCAGGATTGGGTCGCTGCCTGAGTTATACATACCTCCGCCAGTACTATGGTTGGTTACTTCTGCTTTATTGTCAGTAAAGGTGACTCCTTTAAGGCTCCCACCACTATTCAGGTTGAATATTCCCCCACCATTTACGGTAGCCTTGTTATTAGAAAAATCGACATTTGTTAGAGTCGGACTGCTGTTGGTGTTATAGATCTCCGCGCCGGAATCTGAGGCAATATTGGAAGAGAAGACAACATCCTCAAGCGTGAGATTGCTGCTTTCGTGGTTGTACATCCCACCGCCAAAAGCAGCTGAATTTGCAGAAAATGTGAGGTTCCTGAGCGTGGCAGCTCCACTTGTGTTGTAAATTCCGCCGCCACAATTGTGTGGAGAGCTGCCATTGGCATTACCAGCCACAATGGTAAAACCATCCAGAATTGCAGCAGCATCGACACCGCTGCCGGTGACCACGTGGTAGCTGTTATCTCCAATTGTGGTTTCAACCCCAATCTCCCCACTTAGCGTGGTGAGGTTGGTTTGCCAGTTTCTTTGTTCCCACGTTCCGCCGGCAGCAGGGAAGCCGCCATAAATGGCGACACCCGACTTTAGTTGAAAAGTGGCGTCACGATTGGAGGATGCAGTGGGTTTATGCGTACCGGCTGCCACCCAAATC
Organism: Anaerolineaceae bacterium; assembly: GCA_028699715.1. Lineage (GTDB taxonomy): Bacteria > Chloroflexota > Anaerolineae > Anaerolineales > Anaerolineaceae > Mesolinea. The sequence continues at coordinate 3,183 of JAQVUC010000222.1, forward strand.
TGATCCCCAGTTGTCGCGTTAAATATTGCTATTTGTAGGTCACAGGCGTCACCCCAGGAGGAGCATCCGCCAACGCCTCCTGGCTTGACGTACAGAATGCTGCCCTGGGTTTGAGAACTAATGGAATTAGC
>JAQVUC010000223.1 GCA_028699715.1 Anaerolineaceae bacterium
CACTGATCGGTGGGAAGCTCAGGATGATTGCGTGGACGCGCGTTGTAGCAGTGAGCACAATCAAGGTTGCAGCGGTACGTGATGGCCAGGTCCATGCGATAGGGAGCGCTCAGCTTCGCTGAAAAGGGCATATTTGTGGTCAAGCCAAGGTCGCAGATCGGACACATGCCGCTGTTGCCATCCACCAGCGCTTCGATGCTGTCTACGGTGTTTTGATAATCAGCCAATAAAACAGACTCTTCAACTTCAAAGAAATCACTCAAAAAATCGAGTGCCTCTTCCTGATCGACTTTGTTGAGGTACAAGTGAGCCATAAGAAGAGCTGTTTTGTTGAGATAAATGATTTTTGAGGCATTGATCACCAGCAGACCCGAATGATCTTCATCCACGCGCAAATGTATCCGTGACTTTGAATTTGGATCGATCCGATCAAACTTGTAAAGCCCAGGTTCAGGTAGGCTGAAGATAGCCTGGTCCATGGAGTGATCCTTCACTTAGCGACCGCCCCCCGCGCAGGCGCAAGCGCAACCAGCACAGGCGCAGGCGCAGGCACAAGAACTGCCGCCACCGCCACCTCTGAAGCCGCTGGAACCGCTGCTTGGCCGGGAAACCGGGATGGGGTTGGTACGGCTGGTGACAGAGTTGGTAAACCCGGTTAGGTCGCCAACGACACCCGAAGAAACCGCGGTTGCGCCATTGATAATTGAGGCCGCGAAATCTGAACCAGGGATGTTGGGCATGCTCACGGAGGGTTTGGATGAACTTCCGGAAACTGGTGCTGCTATTGGTGCTGCCATAGCCGGACCTGAAGCCGCAGTTGGTGAGGCTGCGAAGCCTGGGTTGTAAAGATGCCACCAACGCGGGATAAATACCGGTTGGGCAAAGAAAGTTTGCTGGGTGCGATCGTTGAACTTGTCGTCCAACATGGTCCACTCCAGAGTATGGTCAAATTGAGCGCTTTTGACTTCAGGAGTTTGAGCGCCTTCCACAGCCAACCAGGCCCGGCGGGTAATATCCTTGTAGTAGGCCTGGGTTTCAGCCATGCTGAAGCCCTTCATCTTGTTTTTTACGTTTTCAACCAGTTGAACCAACAAGGCCTGCAAAGATCGACGCTGCTTGGCTTTTGAGCTTTCTGTGAAAGCCCGGATAAAGTCGCTTTCATACTCGTGCAAACCTTCAGGAAGCGGTTCGTTGGCTTTGATACTCAGTGGGTCTTTGTCGAGCACTGTAATGGCCTCTTTTTTGAGCAGGCCAAAGAGGATCATGGTCAAAATCTTGTCAAGTGGTTCCTCGAGCAGAACGCCTGCTTCCACAGCCGTAAGACCGCGTTTGATGCCCTTGCCTTCCACCGCAAGCTTTGGAGGAAAATATTCAAGTTTTCGTTTGCTGGATGCTTTCCTGCCTAATATGGTGGAGAAGATCCCAATTATAACGATCCCAATACCGAACAGGCATGGCATGGCGCTGATGATGCTTCTCCAAATTCCACTGAATCCACCGACACCTGAAGAAGGTTCCTGAACACCACCTGGTTCCTCATAATCACCCGGGTCAATTATCGCAACAGCAGGCACAGCAGAAGCGGGAAAAGCTGCCCCAAAGCTGTATTCAGTGTGTACGTTAGCGTTGTTGCTGAACCAGGAATAATAAACCCTGCCATCCTGGGTGAGAGCGGCTTCAGAGATGGCCTCTCCCGGCCACTTTTCAGGTTCGTAATAAACCCCGTCATCCGGTCCGACATCGGGGGGCAAAATAATGGTCATTCTGTATTCAGTGTTGCGGGAACGGTCAAATTCAGAACCAAAGTAACTGGGGGTGAATTGAAAATTCAGGTAATTTTCGCGATCTGGCTGGTCGTAGGGAAAGAGCACACCCTGGATGCCGCGCACCCAGGCAATGACAGTTCCTTGCGTTCCGGGTTGAATAGCCAGTTCTTTAAGGGCAAGTTCAGCGCCGTGGACGTAGGCAGAGTTGTTGACCTCAGGCATTGGCTGCCCGTCAATTGTGGCTTCGATGTTTCTCAGGTCATAATCCGCATATGGCAGAGCCAAATCGACAAAGTCGATTGGACTGGCTGAGTTATCATTTTCGAAAAGCATGTAGTAATAAAGAGTCAGGCTGCCATCCGATTCCAGATAGGCTTCAACTTCATAAGCAGGCAGGGTGAATCTGTAGGTTTGCGCCTGAGTTTTAGCTATTGGCAGCAGGCCAATCAGAAAGATCAGCAAGATTGCCGCAATAGCGACAAAGCGTTTATTCGGTCTGGTGTTCACCATTTTGGCTCCTCTGTCAATTGATAGGTTGTACCGCAGCTATGGCATTCCACCATGGGTGCTCCGTTGATAATCTTGACGTCAGATGAATCAAGCGGGGAGCCGCAAGCTTTGCATGTAACCGTATCAAGCTGCACATTCCCGGGTAAGTCAACATTAAGAGTGTAGGTAGCGGCCAGGTCTTTGGCTTTGGCTGCCAGTCTGACTCCCGCAAAAATCAAGGCAAATCCAAGGATCAGGCCGATGATGCCAATCACAAGCCAGGATGGGCTCCCATCCGGGCTAAATGAGCCCAGGATGAATAAAAATGAGAGCACGATGAAAATTGCTGCCAAGATGTAAGAGATGATGCTTCCTGTTTTCATGTTGAACTCCTTACAAACGTTACTTAACTTAAAGATTACCTCAGGAGGAAAGAAAAAACCTTATATAATATAGCCATCTTTGATGATATCATCAAACCGTCAATATACGATTCAAGCACTTTAATTATAACCAAGGTGAAAATGAAAAACGAGCAAATTCCAAAAATTGTTATCTCCCGACTTCCCATTTATATCCAGGCGTTGAATCAGTTATTGAGAGACAACAAGACCGTCATTTCTTCTATGGAACTCGGAGAGATTTTAGGGATCACGTCCTCCCAAATCAGAAAAGATTTATCCCATTTTGGAGGATTTGGAAAACAAGGTACTGGATACGATATCATATTATTGATGGAATCGTTGAGGGAAATTTTGAACCTTAACCAAATCTGGCAGATTGTTGTGGTAGGCGTTGGTCACATCGGCCAGGCTTTGTTGAATTATGATGGTTTTGGCCGTAAAGGTTTTGAGATCGTTGCCGCTTATGACAATTCACCGGCGGTTATCGGTAAAAAAATTGGCGGGATCGAAGTTCTCAGCGTTGACCAGATGGAAGAGCAAATTTGTTCAAAACAAATTGATATCGCTGCTATTGCTGTTCCAGCTGAGCAGGCACAGCAAGTTTGTGACC
>JAQVUC010000224.1 GCA_028699715.1 Anaerolineaceae bacterium
AAATGCGTGATGATGCCGCCGGCAATCCCGTGGAACAGGCCAAAAACGGTATTGTATTCAGCAACTCCTTCAACTACCTGAACCAGAACGTCGCCACCGTTCCCGGCGGCTCGCTGGCTGTGCTGGGGCGCGTGAACTATGCAGGCGGCACCGTGGTGGTGAATTCTGTACAGGCGCAACTTTCGCCCGATTTGATATTTGCCGCGACGGGGATTCCGTTCACGTTAGGAACGAACGCGCTCAATACGGTATTTACCGATCCCTACGGACGCTCCACCAACCGAGAAACGTCGGTTGTTGTGTCGCAGAAGGCCTATCAGTACGACCTAAACGGCAATCTGACCAACGATGGGCGGATGGCGTATTTCTGGAACGACGAGAATCGGCTGGTGGCCGTGCACAGCGCGAAAACGGGGGCGATGATCCAGGAGAATCGCTACGATGGGCTCGGGCGTCGGCGGGAAAAAATTGAGCATGGCGCAGACGGGATCACAACCAACCGCTACTTGTATCAGGATTGGATGGTGCTGGCGGTGACCGATGGCGCGGGGAACGTGCAGGAAACCTACACCCACGGGGCGGACTTATCCGGGCAGGTGGGCGGCGGCGCGGGGGGCATCGGCGGCATCTTGGCCTCGACGCAGGCGGGGGGCACGGCGTATTATCACTACGACTTCAATGGAAACGTCGTGAACGTGAGCAGCAGCAACCAAACCCAACGGGCGAAGTACACCTACTCCCCCTTCGGCGAGGTGTTGCTGAAAGAGGGGCCATTCGATTCCCGATACCAGTTCAGCACCAAGGAACGGGACATGTCGACTGGGATGAATTATTACGGCTACCGGTTCTACTCCCCGCAAATGGGAAGGTGGATCAATCGTGATCCATTGAACGAATTAGGATTCCAAACAGTGCGGAGTGATATTTCTGGAAAAGAAACATCTCATGATTCAATGGCAAATACCGTTTGGGAACAACTTGAAGAATATTTCCTCACGCAGGGGCAAAGCATCGACTCTGAAGAGTTGATGAAAATAGTCGTTCTGTTACTGGATAATCCGAGTGTTTCAGCGCGCCCTTGCAATCATCTAAGGATGCCCCTCACGACGAATACCAGCCATGATGTGAATCTTTACCTGTTTGTCAGAAATAGTGCCCAGAATATGATTGATTCTCTAGGCTTGAAATGTTGGACAATATTTTGGACGTGTGAGATATGCACATGGCCCGATTGCAAGCCGAAGGATTTTCCAGATCCGTCATGCCCAGGACCTGCTCCAGATCCCGACCCTACTCCTGATCCACCTCAACATATATGTTTCAAATGTGATTTCTAAAAGACAACTGGAATGGTTGACGATGAAAAAAGTATTAATATATGTAATATTTGTAATTGGTGTTGTAAGTTGTCACCTTGGGTGCAAAAATATTATTGCGCATAAATTGGAGTCCAATGAGCGCTGGGATGCCCTAAACTATTTGAAAACTCTTAAGGTACAGGGACGGCTCCCTGGCTTTCATGCGGATGATCGCGGTCAAGTAACATTTGGTGCATCTGAAATTCTTCTAGGGACGAAGATGAAATACCCGTTGAAAGTAAACTTCTTCATTCAGAAAAAGGATGAGCAACAACTATATATTTATGAAGTAAGCAAAGATGCACCCGATGCATCATGGATATTATCAAAAGCATGGGAGAAATCTTCGCAGCAGGGGACAGTGAGTTTGATCACAGAGGGCGCGAAGGGGTCACCCTAAAAAAAGGGGTTAGACTATGAAAGAAAGGGGTCAGACTAAAAAGGGGTCAGACTATGAAATTTAGAATCTGTGTTGACGCGGAAGAATGATCCTGTCATTTTCTGGCTATGGCTAGAGCGTTACGTGTGGAATATCCTGGGGCTCGCTATCATCTGATGTGTCGAGGGAATCAGAGCCGACGGATTATCGAAAAGCAGACAGACGCTGATTTATTTGTTCGAACACTGGGGGAGATGTGTGTCCGCAATGGAGCCGTCGTACACGCCTGGTGCCTGATGAGCAATCATTACCATCTCCTTCTCGTGCAGGCACAACTTTCGCCCGATTTGATATTTGCCGCGACGGGGATTCCGTTCGCGCTCGGAACCAACGCGCTGAACACGATCTTTACCGATCCCTACGGACGCTCCACCAATCGGGAAACGACCGTGGTGGTGGCGCCCAAGGCCTATCAGTACGACGCCAACGGGAACCTGACGAACGACGGGCGGATGGCCTATTTCTGGAACGACAAAAACCGGCTCGTCGCAGTGCGCAGCGCGAAAACTGGGGCGCTGATTCAGGAGAATCGCTACGATGGGCTTGGACGGCGGCGGGAGAGGGTAGAATTTGATGCAGGTGTGGGCGTTACTAACCGCTATTTGTATCAGGACTGGATGGTGCTGGCAGTGACCGATGGCGCGGGGAACGTGCTGGAGACCTACACTCACGGGGCTGATCTGTCGGGACGGGTGGGCGGTGGCGCGGGCGGGATCGGTGGCATCTTGGCCTCGACGCAGGTGGGAGGAGCGGCCTATTATCACTACGATTTCAATGGAAATGTTGTGAGCGTGAGTGGCAGTACCCAAACTCAACTGGCGAAGTACACCTACGGCCCCTTCGGTGAGGTGTTGCTGGAAGACGGCTTATTCGATTCCCGGTACCAGTTTAGTACCAAGGAATATGACTCAACAACCGGGCTTAATTACTACGGCTACAGATATTACTCGCCGGAACTGGGGAGGTGGATCAGTTCTGATCCGCAGAATGAGATCGGTTCTCTCAACGTCATCTACAAAGACGTTCTTGCCGACCTTCGGCAAAAGAGGGCCTTGGCAGACGCCGCTCGGATACAAAACGCAAATCAAAACCCGGAAACTACGCCGGACATTCTGGCCTACTTGAATCAGAAGTACCGCACTGAGTTTGTTCTTCCCTCTGCCGTTTCTTCCGAACCGGATGTTCTTATGGTGATCATGGCTGTAGACCCCAATCTATATCTGTTTGTCGTCAACAACCCTGTGTTTTTCGTCGATGTTGACGGGCGGGATTGGTGGCCTCCGTCGAAGTGGCCCATTTGGCCCAAACCGAAAGACCCGGGCACATGGCCTATAGGAAGGTGTCATAGGAAGGTGTCAGTCCTATAAATTATAATATCTGAAATGAAAAAAGAATATGCGTTTTGAAGAAGTGCCCAGCGTCCATAACCCCATCGGCAAATTGACCGATATGCCGCAATCGGCCGCCACCA